>CAIJZG010000080.1 GCA_903825065.1 uncultured Bacteroidota bacterium | reverse complement strand
CATTGGAGTATCTGCAGCATCATACTGACTCATGGGTGGCAGACCCAATATTAATTCTATTGTTCTTAACATCCCAGAAGTGGAATACATGGTATGATCCACAAAATGACGTTTTACAAAACCTCCAGCAACATATGCAGTTGTTCTGTGAGCATCCACATGGTCAGGGCCATCTTGAGCATCATCTTCCACCACAAATACAACGGATTCTTTCCAAACTGAACTCTTACTTAAATATTCTACGAACATGCCAATTGCTAAATCATTATCAGCCACATGAGCATAAGGTGTAGGCCTTCCCTTACTTAATCCTTCCGTATGATCATTAATAATCCGGAGTGTATTTAATTGAGGTAATGCATGAATAGCAACCAAAGAATCAAAATCTCTTTTCCATTGACCAACTCGGGTTGTATCTCTTACGCGTTGATCCCAACTGGTAAAATAAGTACAGAAATGATCTTTTAAAACCGGAATATTTGGTTTGTAATCATCAGCAAATTCGCCATAGGTTCTATAACTAATTCCAGCTCTTTTGCAGTAATCCCATATAAATCCATTTTTATTATTGGCAATGGCACGGTTTCCTTCTGCATCATAATCTCCACCTCTGCCTCCATAACTGGTTACCCAGGTTTTTTCTAAATAGTCATTTGAATAAGCTCCCAAACTCCAATTATGTCCATCAGCACTTACTTCTCCATCAACATAAAAGTTATCGAGTAAAACAAACTCACGTGAAAGGGCGTGTAAATTTGGAGTAACTTTTTCACCGAATAAACACAATTTGGGATCTCCATTTCCTTCTGGCATATCTCCCAAAACCTGATCATAGGTTCTATTTTCTTTAATAATATAAAATACATGTTTAATTGGAGAGGGGGCTCCAATTTTCATGGGTATCGGATTGTTTTTTTCTCCCACAGATTGTGTTTCTCTTATTTTGGAATAAGGTGTGTTTTTATAAACCATCTGCGAATAGTTGCTTAACATTTTTTCATCCGGTTCTGGAATGATCGATAAACTTCCTTTAAAAAGACCGCCAATATATTCCACTTCTTTAGGTTTTGAAGTATCCCCTTTCTGAAAACTTAGATTAATATTTTCAGTTACTGGATTAGGGCCATTGGGATTTGCTGCAGAAGTAAAACCTTTACCATTGGCAACATATATTTTTTTGCCGATCGTTTTAACCCCTGTGGGATACCATCCTACAGGGATAAATCCTTTTGAATGACTGCTGCCAGGAATAGACACATCAAAGACTGCTAACGAGTTATTATCAGCATTAGCAATATATAAAGTTTTTTCATCACTACTCAGTGCTACACCATTGGTGGTTGAACCATTGGGGGCATTTGGATATAATGCTGCATTTAATGTTTCTATAACCGTTTTCGTTTTGTTATTGATAACGGATACTGAATTATCGTTCGCATTTGCAACAAATAAATACTGGCCTGTTTTAGAGATACAAAAATCGTTGGGATTACTTCCAACCTGAATGGCATCAGTAATTTTTTTCGAAAAAGTATTATAGATTAATAATTTTTCGCAGCCCCAGCAAGTAATATAAAGTTCCGTTTTATTGCTCGATAATTTACAGGTATAGCCTTCACCAGGAAGTTTTATTCGATCAATAATTTCTTGGGTTTTAAGGTTAATAGTATACAGTGAATTATTATCTTTTGTTACCACATACAAAAGGTTTGCAGCATCATCAATGTCAATACCTGCAGGTGATATATGTTCTGGCCATTTTTTTCCTAAAACAATACTGTCTATTAGAGTGAGTTTATTTTTAATTAATGCATATTTTAAAATCCAGTTATCATTTCCACCTGAAGCATATAAGAATTTTTCATCTGCACTAAATTTTAATCCAAGCCAGGATTTAGCAATACTAATTTCATCAACTACTTTCTCGTGAATAAGATCTATCAATTGAAGGGTTTGCTTTCCTTGTCCGTTATTAGTAACAGCCATTAATTTCTGAGAAGAAGAAATGACCATATTCAAAGGTAAATCTCCTAATTCCAGACTTTTGCCAGCCGGTGTAAGTGACCATCCATTAGGCAATTTTATCTGACTTGTTTTGTTTGCAATATTTTTTTGCGAATAAACTATTGAAAGACAAAAACAACTTAAAGCTAATATATATAAATTTTTCATAATCAATGACATTTACTCCTCATAAAAAACAATACTACCATTTAAAGTACAAAATCAGATAAATTCAACATG
>CAIJZG010000079.1 GCA_903825065.1 uncultured Bacteroidota bacterium | reverse complement strand
TTGGCATTACCGGGTACAGTTACCTATTTTGCTAAATCAATGGCTTTAATCTAGATTTTAATAGTTCTTATATTGAAAAGCAGCCCAACGGCTGCTTTTCTTATTGGTATCGTTTAATAATTCTTAGCTGATGGGTTCTTTCGCCCGTATCTCGGCTGATGATTCCATAGTTATCAATATCATCCACCCTCACTTTTCCTGAAGCATGTATGATAGTAGCACCATCTAACATAATTCCTACATGCGTAATCTTACCTTCTGCATTATCAAAAAATGCCAGATCGCCACAAGTCGCTTCCTGCAAAAAACCTACAATTTCACCAAGGCTTGCTTGTTGATAAGCATCTCTAGGTAGTTTAATATTCAAAAATTTGAATATCTGTTGCGTAAACCCACTGCAGTCGATTCCATAAATAGTTCTGCCTCCCCATAAATAGGAAGTGTTCAAATATTTAGTGGTTAGTGACCTAATGGTTTCTTCATTGAAATTAGTCTTTAAGGGATCCAAATAATTTCCTTCAAATTTCATTTTATAAGAACCAATCTCAGCTTCTCCATTTTCAAAAAAGAACAAGGGTAAACCAAATGGAATATACATGGTACTATCATTTATAGCAACTTCACCGAATGGATCTCCATTCAGCAATAATGATCCATTTAACAAAGAGAATTCAGAAACTTCATGCATTTGATTGGCCTGACACCATCCCTCATAACCATCATGCAATAATCGTATTTTATAAAACCCATTGTATTTTTCTAACAATTCTGCGACTTCACCAAATAAAAACTGACTAATCATTTCATAGCGATGCGAGGCTTCAGCTCTCATTGGCACAACTGGTACAATAGGACTTACAAAAAGCATTCAATAAATTTGTGTTCAAGTTATGGATTTTTACAAATACTGCATCTTTCCATAAATGCTTATTTTAACAGCGTGCAAAAAGAAAACTATACAAATATTAGTGATCAAGAACTTTTAGAAAAGTTTAAAAGAGATCAAGATAATCTTTGGTTAGGAATTCTATTGCAACGTTATACCCTATTGCTTTTAGGAGTATGTATGAAATATTTGAAAGATGAAGAGTTGGCTAAAGATGCAGTGCAACAAGTTTTTTTGAAAGCAATAACTGAACTTCAGAAATATTCAGTTGAATATCCAAAAAGCTGGCTGTATACCATTGCTCGAAATCATTGTTTAATGCAATTAAGAGACAAAACACAACTAATAAGTATTTCTGACAAACTGAATTTGAGAGACGATTCTATACTAGATTTTACAGCATTTGATAAAGAACAATGTTTAACCTTATTGGAAAATTCGATTAAGGAATTAAATACCGCACAAAAAACCTGTGTAACTTTATTCTATCTTCAAAAAAAGAGTTACTCAGAAATTATGGATAGTACTGGATTTAGTTTATTACAGGTAAAAAGCTATATTCAAAATGGGAAACGAAATTTAAAATTATTAGTTGCTCAAAAAATGAGTCAATCATAATGTCAGAATTAAAGAACATATTAAATCATGGACCAGAACCAAGCGAAGAAGCTCTGAAAAGATATTTAGAGGGCAACGCTTCAGCTGAAGAACGTTTCATGATTGAAAATCAAATGAACGATGAAGATTTTATGAATGATGCAGTAGAAGGCCTACAGCATTTTAAAAGCCCTCTAGTAATGCAGGACTATGTAAACAAGATCAATAAAGATCTTGTGAAACATACCAGTAAGAGAAAAAATAACAAACTAAGAAGTCATATTGAAGACCAAAATTGGACCCTAATTTCAATCATTATTATCCTCCTACTTTGTATACTTGGGTATTTTGTAATTCATCTTTCACTGAATTCAAAACCTAACAATCATACAATTGAACAAAAAAAATAAGAATATTAAATTCTACAAAGTTTGTTAATTAGAGATACATG
>CAIJZG010000078.1 GCA_903825065.1 uncultured Bacteroidota bacterium | reverse complement strand
TATTTTCTTTTTAATCTTTTGCACTTTATTAATTACCGTAACACTCCAGAATCAACCTAAAGAGGCATTATCTGGATTGGCATTAATTGCAACAGGAATTCCATTTTATTTTTTCTGGAAAAGAAATGAAATCCAATAAACACTATAAAGGCTTGCTTTCGTAATCTACTAATTCAGCACTCTTCTCAGGTATATGATCATAATTGCCTTCCAATGCATATAAACCAAATAAAATAAAACCAATTGCAATTGGATAAAAAACGGTGATAAACACACCCCATTGAATCATAGTATCATTACCTGGTTTTTTGGCAATTTCACTACTCGCAGTTTGTAATAGATAATGAATCGCAAGCGGTCCTAAGACAATCCATACTAAACCAAGATATTTTTTTAACGCATTCATGTTTTTATGTTTTATGCTATTAATAGAAGATTGTTCTATTGGTCAACTTCAGGATCAATTCTGTTACTTATGTAAACTGCACCAATTACCAAACATACCGTAGCAATTATGATTGGATACATCAACCCAACAATCTTGTTATCTACATAAATGGTAGTCAGTAATGTTGCGATAAAGGGCGTTAACCCTCCAAAAACACCATTCCCAATATGATAAGGTAATGACATAGATGTATATCTAATTTTAGTTGGGAATAATTCTACTAAGAATGCTGCAATTGGACCATACACTAAGGTTACATAAAGTATCAATATAAATACGATACCAACCATTTTCCAATAATCGCTACTGCTTAAGGTTTTTGAAATAGCTACTACAGGTTTCTTAGTTATTTTACCTGAAGTGGAATACGCTGTATCAGTTTTTGTATTTACCATACTCATCCCATCAGTAAAATAGGATTTCGTTACTATTTTACGAATGGAGTCCGTCGAATTTGGAATTACTTTAATGGTTGTTTCAATTTTCGTATTTGCAACTATTTCAGTTTTTTGTTTGGAATCTGCAATATTGTAGAGAGATGTAAATAAATAGTTATAAGAGATAATTGCTAAGAACATTCCAGAAAGCATAATCCATTTTCTTCCTATCTTATCACTTAAAGTAGCAAATACAACAAAGAAAGGCGTAGCAAATAAAATGCCCCAAATCAAGATGGTTCTTGACTGATCAAATTCAACCTTACAAACATTTTCAATAAAAGATTGGGCATAGAACTGACCAGTATACCATACAACGCCTTGTCCCATTGTTGCTCCGAACAACGCAAGTAATACCATTTTTAAATTTGCTTTATGTCCAAAACTTTCTTTCAAAGGATTTACTGAAGTTTTTCCTTCAGACTTCAACTTTGTATACATTGGCGATTCAGCCATTCGCAATCTGATATAGATAGATACCAAAACCAACAAACTAGAAATCCAGAAAGGAATTCTCCAACCCCAGTCATTAAATTTTGCAATTGATTTTGCTTGATCTGCATCAAGAAAATGACGAGTCATTAATATTACGCCGAGAGAAATGAATAATCCAAGTGTTGCAGTAGTTTGAATCCAAGAAGTAAAATATCCTCTTCTATTAACAGGTGCATGTTCTGCTACATAAGTTGCAGCCCCTCCATATTCACCACCAAGCGCCAATCCTTGAATTAATCGAAACACAAGAACTAGAATAGGTGCTATAAAACCAATGCTTTCGTAACTAGGTATACAGCCAATAGCAAAAGTAGAACCTCCCATCAAAACTAAGGTTAGAAGAAATGTATATTTACGACCTACTAAATCGCCCAATCTACCAAAAACCAAAGCTCCAAAAGGTCGTACTATAAAACCTGCAGCAAAGGTTGCTAGGGTTGAAAGTAAAGCTGCTGTTGGGTTTGTTTTAGGAAAAAACTGGTTTGCAATAACCACAGCAAGACTTCCGAATATATAGAAATCGTACCATTCAATTAAGGTACCCAAAGATGAGGCACCGATTACTTTCCAGATTCCTTTAGTTTTATCTTGATCACTCATGGGACAATTTTTGGCTTCGAAAATTAAGATATGATTTTATTATGAGTTCATAAGTATTCTAAAATTTGTTATCTGATATTTTTTAAAAATACTTTTTGATTTAATAATGCTAATGTTTATTCAATTGCTTGATTGAAAAATGCTATTGAAACATTAAAATAACAAATATCGCTTTGCTAATGCCGAAAAAAAAATTTTCTGCTGTACATTAGAGTTCTTAAATCGATTGCCATGCATTATCCTTATCAAATCACTAGCTTTGAACAATATAAGTCTGAATACAAACGAAGCATTGAAGATCCAGCTGAATTCTGGTCATCTGTTGCTGAAAATTTTATTTGGCGAAAAAAATGGCATACCACTCTCAATTGGAATTTTACAGAGCCGAAAATTGAATGGTTCAAAGGAGGTAAATTAAATATTACTGAAAATTGTCTGGATAGACATCTCGAAAAATCTGGTGACATGCCCGCATTAATTTGGGAACCCAACGATCCAGATGAACACCATCGAATTATTACTTATAAAAAACTACACGAGAAAGTTTGTCAATTTGCCCATGTACTCAATAATAATGGAGTTAAAAAAGGTGATCGCGTTTGTATTTATATGGGCATGATACCTGAGCTTGCCATTGCTGTATTAGCTTGTGCTAGAATCGGTGCCATTCATTCAGTAATTTTTGGAGGTTTCTCTGCCCAAAGTATTGCTGATCGTTTATATGATGCTCAAGCAGAATTTATTGTTACCTGCGATGGCGCATATCGAGGCGCAAAAGATATTCCATTAAAATCTGTGATTGATGATGCTCTTATCGGAAATAGAACCGTAAAAAAAGTAATTGTAGCCACTAGAACACGCACTCCAATATCAATGATTAAAGGACGTGATCTTTGGTGGGAAGATGAAATTAAAAAAGTAGAGACCCTTGGTTTACATGATTACCCAGCAGTAGAAATGGATGCTGAAGATCCACTTTTTATATTATATACTTCCGGCTCCACTGGAAAACCTAAAGGCGTTGTTCATACATGCGGTGGTTATATGGTATATACTAATTATACTTTTGTAAATGTATTCCAATATCAAACTGGTGATATCCATTTCTGTACTGCCGATATCGGTTGGATTACTGGCCATAGCTATATTATATATGGACCTCTTAGTGCTGGAGCAACATCATTGATTTTTGAAGGAGTCCCTACATACCCCGATGCAGGAAGATTCTGGGATATTGTAGATAAATTCAAAGTGAATATTCTTTATACCGCTCCTACCGCTATTCGTAGTTTAATGGGTTTTGGTTTAGGGCCCTTACAAGGAAAAAATCTTAGCTCTTTAAAAGTCTTAGGAACAGTAGGTGAACCAATTAATGAAGAAGCATGGCATTGGTATGATGAGAATGTTGGAAAAAAGAAATGCCCAATCGTAGATACTTGGTGGCAAACAGAAACTGGTGGAACATTAATTTCTAACCTAGCTGGTATAACCCCCGCAGTTCCAAGCTGGGCTACTCTTCCAATGCCAGGATTACAAATGGTTTTAGTAGATGAAAATGGAAAAGAAATTGTAGCTGAAGGAGATGAAACAATTTCTGGAAATCTATGCATCAAAGGTCCCTGGCCTGGTATTCTTCGTACAACTTACGGAGATCATGAAAGGTGCAGAACAAATTATTTCGCCACTTATCCTGGTATGTATTTTACTGGCGATGGTGCTTTAAAAGATAAGAATGGATTCTTTAGAATCACTGGACGCGTTGATGACGTGCTAAATGTAAGTGGACATAGAATTGGAACGGCAGAACTTGAAAATGCCATAAATATGCACGCTGGCGTAGTGGAAAGTGCGGTTGTGGGTTATCCGCATGATATAAAGGGACAAGGTATTTATGCTTATGTTATTTATCAAGGTTCTCACGGGCAGGATACTCATGGAACTGCAGATCTTGTTAGAAAAGATATTATTCAAACCATAACAAGAATTATTGGTGCTATTGCTAAACCTGATAAAATTCAATTTGTAACCGGATTGCCAAAAACCAGAAGCGGAAAAATAATGCGCAGAATCTTGCGCAAAATTGCTGAAGGCGATTTAGATAATGTTGGCGATATCTCCACACTTTTAGATCCAGGTGTGGTAGAAGAAATCAAAAACGGAAAGCTATAAATACTAAAGCAGACCTTTTTAAGCCGTCCCTCCGCATTGTTCGCAGAGGACGGCTTATTATTTAGGTTTACAAAACCCTTTCACTAATTTTAAGGACTGTATCAAAATAATAGCCATGCAAGTCCCTACCCCTCTGGAACAATACTTTGAAAAATTTCGCAATAATATAATTGGTCATCAACAAAATTTTATCTCCCCTTTAGGTGAAAAACAAATTATTTATGCCGACTGGACTGCTAGCGGTAGATGTTACCAGCCAATAGAAGAAACTATACAAAAAGAACTCATGCCTTTTTTGGCAAATACACATACTGAAACAACAGTTACTGGAACGCTGATGACAAAGGCCTATGAAGAAGCCAAATTAATTGTAAAAAAACATGTAGGTGCCGATAATAATGATGTGCTGATATTTTGTGGAAGTGGCATGACGGGTGCTGTGAATAAATTACAACGTATACTTGGATTAAAAATGCCTGAAAGAATTATGGACTATGTTAAGCAAGGCATGATTCCTAAAAGTGAAACCCTTAAAGAAAATGTTCGAAACATTCATCAGTTTTTTAACGACTACCTGCAAATAGATGATGTATTAAAGCCCATTGTTTTTGTTACCCATATGGAACATCATTCTAATCAAACAACATGGTTAGAAACAATCGCAACCGTTGAAATCATCAAATCTGATGATGATGGAAATGTAGATTTACTATATTTCAAAACCCTTCTTGAAAAGTATAAATACAAAAAAAATAAAATTGCTGCTATTACTGGTTGCTCAAATGTTACGGGAATTCAAACCCCTTACTACGAAATTGCAAAATTAATTCATGAATTTGATGGATTATGCTTTGTAGACTTTGCCTGTTCGGCTCCATATATTAATATTAATATGCATCCCGCTGAAAATGGTTCGCATCTGGATGCTATCTATTTTTCGCCTCATAAATTTTTAGGTGGCCCTGGCAGCTCTGGGGTTCTGATCTTCAATAAAAAAATATATAAAAATATTATACCTGATCAACCAGGCGGGGGAACAGTGGTTTATACGAACCCTTGGAAAGTACACGAGTATATTACCGACATTGAACACCGTGAAGATGGTGGCACCCCACCTTTTTTACAAGGGATTAAAGTAGCCATGTGTGTAAAATTGAAAGAAGCGATGGGAGTAGAAAATATTCAAGAAAGAGAGGAAGAACTACTTAAAATTATATTTGACCGTTTTGCAAAAATAGATACGATAGAAGTTTTAGAAGGAGAGAATAAAAAAAGACTCGGCGTAATTTCCTTCATTGTTAAAGGAGCACATTTTAACCTCATTGTAAAAATACTGAACGATCGATTCGGAATTCAAACCCGCGGCGGATGTGCTTGTGCGGGAACTTACGGGCATTTGCTTTTACACGTAAATGAAATCGAGTCATACGAACTCCTAGATATGATTCATTCAGGCGACTTATCCTGTAAGCCAGGATGGATTAGATTATCCATACATCCAACAATGACAAATTTAGAAATGGTAAAAATAATGGATGCAATAGAAGATACAGCTACCAACTTCCGAAAATACCAATTGGATTATTTATACGATACTGAAAGCAATGAATATAGTTTTAAAAATACAGTAAAAACAGAAGATGCTATTATTGAAAAATGGTTTAGTGGTTTTTAAAATTCATACTTTCGTAATCATACAAAATCTAAAGTCTTTATTGTGAAAAAAAGAGAAGATTATATAAACTGGGATGAATATTTTATGGGCGTAGCACTACTTTCTGCAAAAAGAAGTAAGGACCCTAATACACAAGTAGGAGCCTGTATTGTAAATGATAAGAACAGAATAGTAGGAGCAGGATATAATGGGCTTCCCGCTGGCTGTAGTGATGATTCCTTCCCTTGGGCAAAACAAGGCGAATTCTTAGAAACAAAATATGCATTTGTTTGTCACGCTGAATTAAATGCCATCCTAAATAATATTGGTCTGGATTTGCATGGGTGTAGAATTTATACTGCGTTGTTTCCTTGTAATGAATGTACCAAATCCATTATTCAATCTGGTATTATTGAAGTGATCTATTTATCAGACAAATATGAAGGAACTGACTCGTCCAAAGCTTCAAGAATGATGTTAAATAGTGCTGGTGTAACTTTTCGTAGAGTAACCACAAACATTAAACATCTGGTTTTATCATTCAATGAATCAGATGTTTAAAATCCAAGTTTGGGATCTGCATCTTTATTTATAGATAAGCATTATTAATCCGGTTGCTATAATTAATATCACTGGGATCCAAAATACTGAGTTTCGTTTAAAATGATCTTTGTTTAAATGAACAAACAGATATACCGGCAAACAACAAATGCACATAACCATTGGCAGCCAAAGTAATTGGTATGCTTCAGCAATGCCTGGATTCCTATAGGCATTGATAAATAATCCGCTTATCCAATAAGCACAAATAATAACACTAATTACAAGCACCACCCAGAAATGATTGGGTTTAGGTTTTTTTACGGTTGGATGTTTGTGTGGATGCTTTTTGTTCATTGTATCTGATTTAGAAATTACAATCTGAAAGAATATATTCCTTCTAATTTACAACATAATCAGCAATACAATTTCAAAAAGAATCAGTCAAGATAAGTAGTTGCAAGGTTATTTAGGTAGCAAAAAAGCACTTATATCTACATTTTCGGTATAGATATAATTGGGGGTGTTAGCTGCAATACTGTTATTAGAAATAACAGCAATTGATTTTTTCTGAATATTAGGATAGTACAATGTTATTTCTAAATTAAAAACCTTGTTATACAAGTAATAGGAACTATCTAATAATGTTTTTTGAAACTTAAAAACCGTAGCTTCTGTTGTATGCAAAGTATCTATTAACCCTAACTTGTATCTTTTGTAGGAGACTCCTTGGCTAGTATTTAAGCTCACAATTACAGAGTCATTAATATAATTAGTGAGCGAAAAGCTACTGGTATCATCTAATGTTTTATAAGTAACAGAATCAAGTAAGGATTTCACTAAAAACAAAGTGCCTCCTTTATAGGTACCTGCAATGTCTGTAATTGCATAGGGCACTATTGGTTTAACTTTTACCACTGGAATCACAGGCGCCACTATCGGTTCATATGCTTTGATACATGACGACAAAAACAAAACGGTTAGTAAGATATAAATTGAATGCCTTTTTTTCATGCTAATCAGCTTCTTTCAAAAAGTAGATAAACTACTTTGGGGTAAAATCTGTACGCTAGTAACGTTTTTTTGCTCTTTTTATTGGGCAGAAGATTTAAATATATATTAAAACAACATTTTACTTTAGCGAAAGATTTCAAATTCGATTTCCAAAACCAATTAGTTCGATGGTTTCTCTGTCAATAAATTTAATCATTGGATTTTTAATTAATTGATCCTCAAGTGAATGGTATAATGCGTCAATCAATTTTTCAGTTGTTTCATTAATTTCTGTGAAGGATATTCTATTTTTAAAAATTCCATCTTGAAATACCTTTTTAAATTCACGAGAATTTGAACGGAATTCCCAAAAAGTAATATCCCCATTTAACAGGCCAACTACTAATGAGTCATTAATTTCAAATTGAATTAATGTATCCTTAAATTCCATGTTTAAAATTTTTATTAAAAATAAAGCGCTTACTGATTAAACAACTCAGTTAAAACACCGATTTTTTTCGTGAAAATCACCGAAGCTTATAAGCACTATGCTTTCTTGTGTAATTCATATTAATAAAATATTGGTAGTAATCTAATTAGATACTAAATTGTATTAATATTTAACCCACTTGTATGAATACCCAACAACTTCTATTTCAAAATGATCAGTGGATCATTAAAAACACCAGTGCAAATTTTATTGCTACAAAAGCACAACTAATAATTGTTTTTGGTTCGAGGGAGCTAGCTGGTAATCAAAGTTATTTTGATATCATTAAGGCTAAGTTTCCAAATGCAGATATTGTATCATCATCTACAGCAGGAGAAATCATTGGCGAAGAAGTATATGATGACACTTTAATTATAACTGCTATACATTTCGAAAAAACTAAAATTCATTGCATCAAAACTTCTGTAACTGAGCATGCAGATAGCTTTGAAACAGGCAAATACCTTTTTAATTCATTAAATAATAATGACCTTTCAGGTTTATTTATTATTTCTGATGGCACCAAAATAAATGGTAGTGAAATAGTAGATGGACTAAATTTAAATAATCATAAACACTTACCAATTACCGGTGGCCTTGCTGGAGATGCAGCAAGATTTAGTAAAACAGTTGTTGGATTAAATGAACATGCCTCGGAAGGGAATATTGTAGCTGTTGGTTTCTATGGTAAAGATATAAAGATTGGTCATAGCTCACTGGGAGGATGGGATGAATTTGGAAAAGAACGAATCATAACTAAATCCGACAAGAATGTTTTGTATGAAATAGATGGGTCAAGTGCACTTGACCTTTATAAAGAATATCTAGGACCTTATGCGGAAGAACTGCCTGGATCTGCACTTTTATTCCCATTATCTATGCGTCTTGAAAATTCAGAAAGAAACCTTGTAAGAACAATTTTATCTGTAAATGAAAATGAGAAGTCAATGACATTTGCAGGAAACCTTCCAGAAGGTTCAAAGGTTCGTTTTATGAAGGCTAATTTTGAAAAACTAATTAATGCATCAGCTACTGCCGCCGAAAGTTCTTTTGATAAAACAAACCATTCGCCTGATCTGGCAATATTAATAAGCTGTGTTGGAAGAAAACTTATTCTACAGGAAAGAACCGAAGATGAATTAATTGCTGCGAAGAAAATATTTGGAGATCATACCTGCATTACCGGATTCTACTCTTATGGAGAGATTTCGCCTTTTAATCCTTTAACTAATTGTGAATTGCATAATCAAACAATGACAATTACCACTTTTTCAGAGGAATAATGCTTATTTTTAGACCTTCAATATGGAATACCATTCAATTTTAGAAAAACAAATTCGAAAATTCTTGATAACCAATTATCAGGAAAATGAAGAATTAAAAAAATTATTGGAGGCTATTAGTAAAAGTTACCACACTTTTGAAAGAGATAAGAAATTAGCTGACCATGCGTTTGAAATTAGTGAGAAAGAATATCAAAAAGTAAATATTGATTTGCAAGCACAGATAGATATTCGTAAATCATCTATCATTAAACTTAAAGATGCTATTCACGCACTGGATCCCACAGAAGTAAATAATAATTTTGACGAGAAAGATGAGAACTTAATAAATATTATCAGCTTTCTTGAAGTTCAGATTAAGAAAACGAAACAATTAGAAACTGAATTAATTTCAGCAAAAGAAGCAGCAGAAAAAGCTTCAAGAGCAAAAAGTGAATTTCTCTCAATAATGAGTCATGAAATTCGGACCCCACTAAATGCAATAATTGGCACAAATAATCTTCTACATTATCAAGATCCTTTGCCATCTCAAAAGGAGCTATTAAATGTAATGAAGATTTCTTCTGAGAATTTGCTTAGTCTTATTAACGATGTGCTTGACTATGGAAAATTAGAGGAAGGAAAAATAGTGTTAGCAGAAAGGGATATGAACTTGAAAAGATTTGTAAAAAATCTTCGTTCTGCTCATCGTCTAAGAGCAGAAGAAAAGGGCAATAACCTTAGGCTAATGTATGATGATGATATTCCTGATTTTGTAATTGGTGATGATATTCGTTTAGGTCAGGTCTTAAATAATCTCATATCAAATGCCATAAAATTTACCAAAAAGGGCGTTATCACGGTAGAAGTATTATTGAATAATATTTCTGACGAGTTTGTGGAGATTGATTTTGCGATTATTGACAATGGAATTGGTATTTCAGCCGATAAACAAGAAATGATATTTGATCGTTTTACTCAAGCAAACACAAATATTACGAGAGAATATGGTGGATCAGGTCTAGGTTTAACTATCATTAAACTGTTACTACAGCTTCAAAATAGTGATATTAATTTGAGTAGTGAAGAAGGCAAGGGATCTAAGTTTTTCTTTACCCTACGCTTCAAAAAAAGCACTACTAGCTTACAAGATGAAAATGATAAAATTCAAAATAGCGAAATCCCTGATTTAACTAATACTCATGTTCTTTTAGTTGAAGATGTTGAATTCAATGTGATGGTGGCAGAGAAAATGCTTCAAAATTGGAAGGCTACAGTTGATGTTGCACATAATGGTGAAATTGCTGTTGATAAAGTAAAAGAAAATAAATACGATGTCATTTTAATGGACCTTCAAATGCCCGTTATGGATGGATATACTGCTACAAAAAAAATAAGAGAATTCAATACTACAACTCCTATTATTGCTCTCACAGCTTCTATAACAATGGATATTCAGGGAAGGGCTTTTGAATTTGGAATGAACGATTGCATCACCAAGCCATTTAATCCAAATGACTTACTTTCTATTATTTTGAAATATACCAAACAGCCTTTATAATTTTTTCTATTCTTAATTACATCCTTCTTTTCTAAAAGTGCGTGAAATCCAGAGTGGAATTAATATTATGAATAAAATGGCTAAACAATCTGTATTCATTTTTAAGTTTTAGAATATAATCAAGATTCATTTGTAGTTAATGAATTTAATACCATTCTAATAGCACCATAACTAATTGAATCTGGTAAATTATCTTTAAGTTTTCTTAAACTTAGTCTCCCAAATTTTTCAGCCGCTTTTTTAATTAGATCTTGATGCGATTGTTTTACAAATTCATCTAAACTTAACTGCCCCTTAACTATATAATAACTCAAATGGTTTTCAATAGTAGTTGTGGAAAGCCCACGCTCCTCTGCAATTGCTTCAATGCTATACCCTTTTTCATACTGATCAAAGCTTTGTTTTTTTGTTTCAGTTTCTTTCTCTTTTACAATTCTTATTTGTTTTTTTCTTTGCGGATGTTTTAAATCCATTCTAGTAGTTAAATGGTTTTCAATACAATAATCTTGTACCATTTCTAAAAATGCAGTTCCATAATGTTCAATTTTATAGGTACCAAATCCAGAAATGTTTGGAAGATCTGAATTGATAATTGGCAGGTAAGTTGATAAATCCAACAAGCTGCTATCACTTAAAATAATATAAGCAGGTATATTCTCTTCATGTGCAATTTTATTACGTAGTATTTTCAGATTTTCAAACAGCTCTTTCTCATAAGCATGTTGTTGAAATATTATTGGTTCCTTAGTTATGATTTGTTTTGTTGGTGAATTTAAAAAAGCTTTTTCTGCCT
>CAIJZG010000077.1 GCA_903825065.1 uncultured Bacteroidota bacterium | reverse complement strand
GGCATCTACCACAAAGATTTTAGCTTTTTCAACCATGGTAACTCCTACATTGGCCCATCTTGGTGCACGATAAATGGGTAATTCTAAGATGAAAAAACTTTTCTCTTGAATTTTAATCAGCCACTTCATGGTATAGCTTACAATTAAGGCCATTACAACACCTAATAAGTATAAGCCCATCATAACGATACCTTGTAAACTTAGGAATCCGAAATAATATTTATTAGAAACAACTAATGAAATTAAAATCGTGTAGACCGGTAAACGCGCACTACAACTCATGAGTGGGGTTACCAAAATGGTTAGTAATCTTTCTTTTTTATTTTCGATATTCCGCGCACTCATAATTGCTGGAACAGCACAAGCAAAGCCGCTGATCATAGGCATCACACTTTTCCCATTCAATCCAACTTTGCGCATAAGTCGATCACTCAAAAAACTAATTCTTGCCATATAGCCGGTATCTTCCAGAATGGTGATGATTCCAAAAAGAATCATGATTTGAGGAACGAATTTAAATAGGCCTCCCATACCTGCAACAAAACCGTTCACCAAAAGATTACTCCACCAAACTTCTGGAAGGTGGTGCGTTAGCCAGAAACTAATTTCTTTGAAGCACCAATCGATTCCATCCATTGGAAATTGTGCCAGCCAAAACACACTTTGAAATAATAAAAAAAGAACTCCCAACAGAATCAGGTAGCCCCAGATTTGGTGTAATAAAAGATCATCTAGTTTATCGGAATAATGTTTTTGTTCCAAAGGATCTGGCTCATTTACATTTTTCTGCATGATCTTTCTGATATGTCCATATCGTTGCACAATTTCTTCAGCCTGAGTTTTAGTAGGATTGAATTGATTGTCTATTTCTATTTGTTCAATCTTTTCCTGCATCTGAACGGAGAGCGGAAAATTTTCATGATTGATCAAATAGTGAACTGCGGCATAATCGCTCAATGCGGGAAAATGTATTTGAACAGCAGCAATAGCAGCTGGTGCCATTTTTTTGTTATCAATAAAATCGGTCTTACTAAATGCGGTAGGGTTCTTTGCGTACTTTGCTAATGCGGTTTTTAATTCTGTAAGACCTTTATTTTTTCTTGGGTTAACCAGCACCACAGGAACACCTAATTCAGCTTCCAGACCCTTCACATCAATGATGATTCCTTTTTTTGCAGCCAGGTCGTTCATCGTTAAAGCAACTACCACCGGTATTTTTAAATCAATGATCTGACTACAGAAAAGAAGGTTGCGTTTAAGATTACTGGCATCTGCTACTAATAATACCATATCTGCTTTCACTTCCAAGTCGGCATTCATCAACACTTTATAAGCTACCCATTCGTCTGCTCTTCTTGGATATAAACTATAAGTACCTGGAAGGTCTATTAATTGGGTTTGTGTGCCATTACCCAAATCAAGAGTGCCTGTTTTTTTGTCAACAGTTACGCCTGGAAAATTTCCAACTTTTTGGTTTAGACCTGTTAATGCATTAAACAGCGAAGTTTTTCCGCTATTGGGGTTTCCCACTAATGCAATATGTAATTCCTGTTTCGACAAATTCTAAAATTGAACGCAAAAGTATAGTCTTATAAGGGTGCTTTGTTACGAGATTGGGAAGAGAATCCTATCAAAATCATAGTAAACAGTTCATACTAATTTATAATGGATGCATAAATCGTCTATTTTTGTTAGCACAAATTCAGAACAATATATGAAAAAGCTACTGTTGGTTGTGTTACTATTTACAACTGTTGCTCAAGCGCAAAGTAAAAGGAAAAAAAGATTGGCTGAAGAAAAAGCCAGCATGGAACTAGTGGCTAATTTAAAATTACATATTCAATACTTAGCGGATGATAAATTAGAAGGTAGGCGTACAGGTACTAAAGGAGAGCAATTGGCCTTAAATTATATCGTGCAACAATATCAGCAAATCGGGTTGCAGCCTAAAGGAAAAGAGGGTTATGTTCAGACTTTTGAAATTAATGAAGGAAAGAAAATAACAGCTGCTACTAATCTTACTATTAATGTTCATGTCTTAGAACAGAATGCTGAATATTTTCCATTGAGTTATAGTGCACAAAAATCTATTAAGGGAACTCCTGCAATGGCTTTAAATGAAAAAGGGCAGCCTTGGTTTAAAGATTTGAAAGATGTACTGGAAGAAAACAAAACAAATCCGCATTTCGACATTGATGAAATCATTCGAAAAGAAGCAATTGCTGTAGCTTCCAAAGGGGCAACCGCTTTATTTTTATATAATAGTTCTTCAGCAATTGATAATGTTCAGTTCAATAAAAATGATACTACTATTTCGTTAGCAATACCTGTTATTTATATTACCAAGCAAGGGTTCAAACATTATTTTTTCGATAATGCCGCAAGTTTGGATTTAACCGCACAAGTTGAAATTGTAGAACAAAAAAGAAATTGTAGCAATGTGATTGGTTATATCGATAATCATGCAGCAAACACCATTATTTTAGGTGCGCACTACGATCACCTAGGATATGGGGAAGATAAAAATGCATTAGATACCGGGCATATTATTCATAATGGAGCCGATGATAATGCAAGTGGAACTGCAGCTTTGATAGAACTAGCAAAAGTTTTGGTTAAGTCGTCTCCTAAAAACAACAATTATTTAATCATTCATTTTTCTGGTGAAGAGCTAGGATTATTTGGTAGCAAACATTGGCTGGATGATCCTACCATTGCCATTACTCCCAATTATATGTTGAATATGGACATGATCGGGCGATATGATACCGCACATAAATTAACTATCGGAGGTTATGGAACTTCACCAACTTGGGGCGAATATTTTGCTTCATTAAAGAATGATCAATTGATTTTAAAGTTTGATAGTTCTGGTAGCGGACCTAGTGATCATGCCAGTTTTTACAGAAAAGATATGCCCGTATTATTTTTCTTTACAGGTAGCCACCCCGATTATCATAAAGCAACTGATGATTGGCAAAAAATAAATTACGAAGGAGAAAAAAATATTGTTCAGTTTGTACATCAGTTGATCATTGATAATGATAGTAAAGGCAAATTAGTTTTTACAAAAACACGAGAACAAGCTGCTGGTCGCAGCACTAAATTCAAAGTGAGTCTGGGTGTTATTCCTGATTATGGTTTTAGCGGAACAGGGATGCGAATTGATGGAGTTAGTCCAGGTAAATTAGCCGAAAAAATTGGATTGCAAGCTGGGGATATATTACTTCAATTAGGTGAAATTAAATTTGTGGATGTGCAAAGTTATATGGGTGCATTGGGAAAATTCGAAAAAGGGGATAAGACTAAGTTGCGGACATTAAGAGGTAAAGAAGAAAAAACTTATGACATAGAATTTAAATAATTAGTTATGTCAAAACTCCGTTTGAATGTAGATGAATTGAACGAAGATTTCTTCGAAGACACACGTCTGCTGGGTATTACAGCTCCTATTAAGAGTTACCAATTTTGCTGGCATTTAAATAATTTATTGGGATATCAATTCAGATTAAACAATGATATTGAAATTCATTTGCGCAAGAAAGAACGGAGTTATTATTTTTCTGTGTATGAATCAATTGTACCCAATAGCTTTTTAAGTCACTATGTATATCATAACCAATATGATGGTGAATATTTGTTGCCCGAATTTAGGCATATGGATTTCCTTTGGTTAATGAAAGGAGATTTTGTGGATGATGAAAAATGTACCTGGATCAAACAAACCATCAACAATATAGCTGGTGTACAGTTGGTTGTTGAGCTTACCAATGAGCAGATCAAGAATAAAGGCAATATGGTTTTTTAGGAGCTATAGCTAGATAAAGTGAATTACTTTATCTGTTCTCAATTTTAATTTTCCAATTGGTTTTGCATAAGCAGCAATTCCGAATGATTCAAATACGGCTATTACTTCATGAGCTGCTTCCGGAGCTACCGCTATTAATAAGCCGCCGTTGGTTTGTGGATCTGGTAATAATTGTAATGCTTCTTCTTCATTGATGTTACCGGCAATAGAAACTTTTGAGCAATAACTATTCCAATTGCGTGCGGTTGCGCCGGGTCCTATTTTT
>CAIJZG010000076.1 GCA_903825065.1 uncultured Bacteroidota bacterium | reverse complement strand
TTTGTGGGTCAGGAATTTCACAAATTAATTCCAAACAGTGAACTGCATTTTATTGATAAATGTGGCCACGCACCTATGATGGAAGTGCCTGATGAATTCAATAGGATCTTGGATGCGTTTCTGAAAAAACTGCCATAACCTATTATGCCAGGTCTATTTTTGTTTATACTTAAGAAAGATAAGCATGCTAGCAACCCAATTAATTAATTCCGGTTTTCCTTCAGTACATCTAACAGATAGTGCTTCGTTAGCATTGCAGTTGATGGAAGATTACGATGTGCAACACCTGCCCGTTTTATCGGAAGAAAAATATATGGGGCTAGTGTCAAAGTCAGACCTGCTAGATCTTTCAGAAGAACAATCCATCAGTGCGGAGAGCGCTTATATTCTTCCATATTCCATTAAAGGAGAAGAGCATTTTTTAACAGCACTAAAATTAGCCGCCGAAAAAGAAATCACTTTAGTGCCCGTAATCAATGATCAATCTGAATTATTAGGTGTGATTTCCATTACAGAATTACTCTACCGACTTTCTAATTTTCTGGGTAACAACGAACCCGGTGGCATCATTGTTTTAGAAATCAGTAAACGAAATTTTTCATTTGGAGAAATCAGCAGACTGGTGGAAACCAACGATGCATTAATCACGCAGTGTAATACGTTTACCGAACCGGAAACGGGCCTGGTGATCATTACTTTGAAAATTAATAAAATAGAAATCTCTGCCATCGTAGCCACTTTTCAACGCTACGAATATATTGTTCGCTACTATTTTGGGGAAGAACAATATAGCAATGAACTAAAAGATAATTACAACCATTTATTGGCCTATCTAAATGTATAATTGCAATCACCTATTTTTACCCACTCGAAACAGGTAGTGCAATGAAGTATTGGGGCATCTTCTTTTTATTTGGATTTTTTGTGTGTGTATCAACGCATGCCCAGATCAATCCGTTAAAAGATAGCATCGATTCAAAATGGCCATCATTAATTAAATCTGATGGGAGCACCGATTCTATTACGATTAAAAAAATAACGGTACAGGGAAATAAAAGAACCAAGCCGCAAATTATTCTGAGAGATCTTGCTATTCATAAAGCTGATAAAATTGCCAAAAAAGATATTAGTGCCCAGTTAATATTATCGAAGCAGCAATTAATGAACACCGCTTTGTTTGTTGATGTGGAATTGATTCCTATGCTTACTGAAACCACATTAGAGTTGCAAGTGAATGTAAAAGAACGCTGGTATTTATTTCCCTTGTTATATTTCAAACTCGTTGATCGAAACTTTAATCAATGGTGGGTAGAACAACATAGAAGTTTAGAGCGGGTGAACTATGGTATTAAATTTACTCAGAACAATATTACCGGTAGAAACGATAATCTAAATGTGTGGCTGATTTCGGGATACACCAAACAAATAACCCTGCGTTACGATTTGCCTTTTGCAGATCGAAAGCTTAAAAGCGGTTTCAATATTGGGTTTATTTATGCTGGTCAGAAAGAACTCAATTATGCTACTGGCGATAATAAGCAATTATTTTACAAACAAGATAATGCTTTTGTGAGAACACAAACCCGTTTCGATCTTACCTATTCGTATCGTCCGGATGTCCGGCAGCGTCATACTTTTAGGGTATCTTATAATAAAGAACATATCGCTGATACGGTGCTAGCCATCAATCCAAATTATTTCGCCAATCAGGGAACGGATTTTAATTATATAGATTTTAATTATGGATTCCGTTATAATCATGCAGATAATAATGCTTATCCGAAAGATGGTTTTTTGTTTCAGGGAAATATTTATAAACGCGGACTCGACCACGAAACAAATCTGTGGATGGTTAATGCACGTGCTATCTATGCTTTTCCGATAGCTAATAAATCGTTTCTACATTTCGAAGCAATGGCACAGGTTAAATCGCCTCCAAGTAATGGATACATAGATCAACGCATGTTTGGCTATAGTAGTTTTCAGATGCGCGGTTTAGAATATAATGTGGTGGATGGGATGAGTGGTGTGCTGTTAAAAAGTAGTATTCATCGCGAAATATTTCATTTTGAAGTAAAAAATCCATTTAATAGTAAAACCCACGACCGCATTCCATTTAGAATATTTTTAAAAGCGTATACCGATTTGGGTTATGCAAAACTGCCGAATGCAGACATTACTAATACACTGAATAATACCCTTTTGCATACCTGGGGTTTGGGCATGGATATTGTTTCTATCTATGATTTTGTATTTAAAATTGAGTATAGCTTTAATCAGTTAGTCAAACAAGGCTTATATTTACAGAGCAGAAATGACTTTTAAAGGGGATAAAATATGAAAGTAGCTATCTATAGTCGTGGTCTTGATTTTGAACAGGAAAATCCAATCCTGCTTTTGCTAGAAGAACTGATGCGATATGATAC
>CAIJZG010000075.1 GCA_903825065.1 uncultured Bacteroidota bacterium | reverse complement strand
TGCAGAAGATTGTTCTGGAATTGTTGAAAAAGAAAAAAATATTCTATTCTTTAATCTAGATTATGGTATCGGATTGGGTATTATTATCAATGGTGAAATATATTATGGCAAGTCTGGATTTTCTGGGGAGTTTGGGCATAATCCTATTTATGATAATGAAATGATCTGTCAGTGCGGTAAAAAAGGCTGCCTTGAAACTGAAGCATCTGGCTTTGCTGTTGTTAGAAATATCCAGGATAAATTGCGAGCTGGTTTTGGCTCAATTCTTCAGCGAGATCATAAAAAAATTGAAGACATCACTCTAGAAGAAATTGTCATTGCTTGTAATCAGGATGACACACTCGCAATAGAATGTGTTTCTGTAGTAGGTGAAAAATTGGGTAAAGCCGTTGCTTCGCTCATTAATATTTTTAATCCAGAATTAGTAATTCTTGGTGGACTTCTTTCCACTACTAATGAATTTATCAGGGTACCTATTAAAAGCTCACTTAATAAATATTCTGCAAGTCTAGTTAATAATGACACCCAATTAAAGACTTCAAAACTCGGGTTATCTGCTGGGGTAATGGGTGCATGTTTACTTGTTCGAAGAACTATTTTTTCAACTGAATAAAAAAGCAGGAATCACTTCCTGCTATAACCCTGCCTACATTAAAAAAAACTATCTTATTGCTGTACTATTAATTTCTTAGGAAGATATTTATCTGTATCTCCTTCGATAGAAAGTATATACACATTGGTTTTAATAGATTGATTTAATTCAACATTTATATTATTAGCACCCTTATTTGTATTTATTACTTTACTCATTATTTGTCTGCCAGTATTCGCATCTAATAATTTTAAAGTTACTGTACTTGAAAATTCTGCATTAAAACTTGCAACAAATCTTCCTTTTGAAGGATTAGGGTATAGCTGAACATTTTTTGTAACAATAGTATTTGCAGCAACTATACTTTGTTTGGTAAAAGATGCCTTACTAATGGCAGCCTTTACTGCTGTTGATTTTCCAGCCCCGACTTCAAAAGAAAAAACAATAGTAGTTATATCGTTAGGATTAAAAGTTTTGTTACTTGTTGAAGTAAAATCACTTAGATTAACACTATACTCTTTTGTAGTAGTAGAAATAGGCAGGTTATAACTATATTGTTCATTCCAATTTGAGATACTACTCTTCACTAATGTAATACGCATATTTGCTCCTGAAGCATTTGCAGTAAATTTAAGCGCTTTATAAACACTTAAATCTTGTTCAGCCCCGCCGCCTTTTAAAAGCTTATAAGCAGTTATATTATCACTTGAAGTTGCATCTACAGTTATATTTCGAAACACTAGTTGATCATCATTTGTTACATTAACGATAGATGAATCGTTTGTAATATTAAATGAATTTACAACAGTTGTATTCTTATTATAGTCAATATTCCAACCTCCATCAGCCATGAAAACTACATCCTGTAATTTATTATTTAAATACAAACTTATAGTTGCTTCATAATTATCGCTAACTGGTATTGTGGTTGTAGATTTACCATTTGCAGTTATAATAACTGGAACTTTTCTAATTGTAGTAAAAATAGATTTTTCTGATTGCCTTTCTTCAATTTGAAAATAACCAATTGTTGAACTCGTATTATTATTAATCTCAAAATTTAAATTCTTTCCATCTCTTATTCCAGAAATAATATAAGATTTTGGTAATTCTGTTACTGGATATAAAGCTTGAACAGGCATTATTGAATTTAATTTGTTCAAGATTTCTAAACTTATATCAACAGAGAGATAAGGAGTTGCTGACCATACTTGAACGTTATATAAAGTTTCTTCAGGAATATAATCTTTGTTCAACCAATTTGATTGAAAACTAAAACTGCTCCTTCCGATTTTTGTTCCAACAGAAAAACAAATTGCATATTCTATATGCCCATTAGGTTGTAATAAAGTATATCGAACAAGATTTAGTCCGTTTAGTGTAAAATTGTTTAATCCTAAAAGTTTTGCACCTTTAAGTCGATCACAAACAGCTTTGCTATGATCATACATTTGATTCTGAGTTTTAGTAGCAAATACTACAGCTCTGCATTCATTTTTATAAGTAAAATCTACAGACACCACATCAATCGCATTTGTTATACTGGTAATATCTGCAGCAGCGGTTGAATAAGCATTATAACCTGAATCTAAAATTTGGACAGGTAAAATATCTTTAAGTTGCAATCCAATATAATTACTATTACCCAATCCTGATTTTTGGTTGGAAGGTTGCTGAATTTGATTTAATTTTTTATAATCAACTGGGCCTTGTGCCCCATTAACTGCATTTGTATATACCCTTTTTGAAATAGCATCTCCCAAACTTTTACTTTCTAATCCACCTGTGTTACCAGAGAGTGTAACATTTCCATCTTTTGAAAGCGTAGGTATATTTGTTAAGTTTAAAACATTTTGTATAGGAGAAACAGTAGCATAGAATAATAGATCATTAAAGTCATTATCACTATTAAAACCAGCATCTCTGCTAGTTTCTTCAAAACCTAAAACAATCCGATTGGTTGTAGTATCGTAAATGCTTACAAAATGCTTTTTTAAATCTGAATTTGCTTCTGGATTGAAGGCGCTATTTGAAAAGATTCTCCAATTCCCAATTCCCACTTTATTTTTTGCATTTTCCCATCCGTTTACAATGATTACAAAACCTATAGAAGTATTTGCCGGAAAATTGCCTAAGAAAACTTTATCGCCTGGGGCAAGGCTACCACCAGATCCTGCTTTAGAGGCATTGGCAAAAATGATTTTTATATCTGCATTTGCTGGGGCTGCTGTTAATGGAGCATTGGTAGGATAGGTATAATATCCTAATGCATTTTGATAAGAAGAGCCCTCATCCAAAAAACTTATCCAAACATCAGAACTAGTAGATAGTGAAATGGTTTCAAGGCGAGAATCAGCAATAAATTGGGGATTATAAAAAGGAACTGAACGATTTTCAGGTAATGAAGAAGCTATATCAATTTTAAATGCGCTTGTAATTAAATCGGAGACAGTAACTAGATTATTGGGTTTGCCATCCTGGTTATAGGTTCCAACATACTGATATTGAGCTAATACGGGTGAGCCGGTTAGTATTAAAATGAACAATAAATGATAATAATGTAAATATTTTTTCATCTTTTGCTGTGTAATTCAGGAAAATTGCCGGTTACCCTTTTAGAGAATAGCTATTTGCTTTATCAAAGCTATTTTCTAATATCCGCTGAGATTGTAAGGGGGTCTTGAAATAACTGTAGTTTAGAGACTACAATTTCTGCTGACTTTTTCTAGCTATCTAACGAAAAAATGACAATAATTCCCTGAATTCCATCGTTTATCCTTTCGATAAAAGTAATTAGGAGTAGGATCAATAATCGCAGTTAAAACACCCTATTTTATCGTTGAAATCACGGAGTTATAGGCCATTTTTGACTGTAAAATGTTGTAAATTTTCATAAGATATTAATATAATGGCATGCTTTAATCAAAAACTATCACAGAATCTGATCATATAATCAATTATATAAAACTGAAAGTCTTATCAACTACTTATCTTTAATACGAAGTAGTTTGTATATTTTTTTAAAATGGTAATAGGTTAAAAAATGTCAACCCCAGAAAACGAAAAAATTAGAATAATGCTGGCTGATGATCATCCATTATTCATTGAAGGTTTATCGATGATGCTGAGAAGAGAGCCCGACTTTGAGCTTTGTGGTATCGCCAATAATGGAAGAGAGGTTTTAGAGATGTTGCCAACAACAAAACCAGACCTAATTCTATTAGACATTAATATGCCTAAAATGAATGGTTTGGAAACGATAAAATACATCCGACAATCTTATCCTAGTGTAAAGATTGTGATGTTATCCGGCTATTTTGATGAAGCAATTATAAAAGAAGCAAAAATTAAAGGTGCTAATGGGTATCTTTTAAAAAGCAGTCAGCGTGATGAATTAATTCACACCATTAAAATGGTTTATTCTGGCGCTTTATTTGCAACCCCTCAACATGATCAGCCCGCTCCCGGTGAATTTTTGGTAAATGATAAATTTCTGGCACAGTTCAACCTCACAAAAAGAGAAAGAGAATTGATACAGTTGATAAAAAATGGAATGACCAATCAGGATATTGCTCAGAATTTGCACTTAAGTGTTTATACCGTT
The DNA here is from genome assembly GCA_903825065.1 of uncultured Bacteroidota bacterium. Taxonomy (GTDB): domain Bacteria; phylum Bacteroidota; class Bacteroidia; order Chitinophagales; family Chitinophagaceae; genus Sediminibacterium. The sequence continues at coordinate 26,605 of CAIJZG010000075.1, read as the reverse complement.
GAAACACATAGAAAAAATATCATGCAAAAATTAAAGCTTAATTCTCCTGGTGCACTTATGAAATTTATTATTGAAAATCAAATTTAGCTTTCCATATACATTTTAAAAATAGTTGGCTTAGTCTACTTTAATTACTTCAGTTCTTTTGCCGATACCAGATTCGTTGAAAGCCTCTATTTGAAAATAGTAAGTTTGATCTTTTTCCATAGCTGAAAAATAATATTCATTAGTTCCCAAAACCATCATGCTGGTATATAATTTATCTGGAGCAGTTCCTGTATAAATCATATAGCCTGTAGCTTTCTCGTTTACCTGCCATTTTAACCAAGCATTTCGTCTCTCTGTATCGCCTCTTAATACTACAAAATGCTGCACAGCTTCTGGTACTGATCCTTTTGTTAATCCAAAAACACGTAAACCACTAATCGCAAATTTACCTGAAGGCATATGAATGTTTACGAGTTTGATAAATCTTGTTGCTACTGGTTTGTCGAAAGTGATATAATCGTGGGGTACATCTGTTTTATTAACGCTCTTATCAAGTAAAAGGCTCCAGTTTTTTCCATCTTTCGAAGAATACAATTGATATTGATGATATAATCCTGCAACCTTACCCATGGTTGCTGCATCCTGGTCTGCATAGTTTATTTGTATAGCATTGATAGTACTAATAGTACCCAAGTCAGATTCAATCCATTCGCCTGTATTTCCAGTAGCAGCGCTCCAATAAGTTTTAATATTTTCATCGTTGGCTAGGTTAGCATGGAAACCGCCAAGTGTGGAAGAAACACGGATAGGTTTGTTATAATTTAAAAGCATCCAGCCTGTAAACTGACTATTTAAATGATCAGCTTTTGCAAATGGAATATAGTGCGGATAATCGCCATAAGCAGTATTGGTAGAAAGAACTCCGTCTTTATCAAATTGTGCTGGCCAGATACCAATTCTACGTTCGAAATTATTTTTAGTCGATATCACAATTGTTGAAACATGCCACCATTGTTTAAATAAATCTTGAAAAGTAGCACCATGCCCTGCTCCATTTGCAAATCCTCCGGGTTTATAAGAAAATGGATTATGTGATTGATAAGTAAACGGACCAAGCGGATGATCAGCAGTATACACGCCGTCACCATAACCGCTAAACTCAGTACCTGGAGCACCATATTGCAAATAATATTTTCCATTATACTTGTTCATCCATGAACCTTCAATGAATGGATTTAAAAATGTATTATCATGATATTCTCCAAATCTTTCCCAGCCATGAATTTTATCATGTAGTCTTAATAGTTCTTTTCTTTCACCAATGGGCTGAAAAGTTTTTCGATCAATTTCTTGTCCGTAAGTGGGATAAAAATTACTTGATCCAAAATAGATATATAAACGATTGTCATCATCTAAGAAAAATCCTGGGTCCCATGCGCCTACCTGAAAAGAATCTACCGCTTCTTTCCATTCATCTTTTTGTGGATTGGTACTCATCCATAATGGAAAATTCTTTTCATAAGTAGAGCCTATTACTAATAAGGTATCACCAAGCACAATTGTTGCAGGTGCACACAATTCATCATATACTTTATTCCAGGGCTTAAGAAATTTACGGGGTACAAAATTCCACTTTACCATATCAGCACTCCACCAATAACCCCATTGGTTGGTGGAAAATAAATAATAGTTTCCTTTAAAAACTGTAATCACAGGATCTGCAGTAGCACGGTGCTTTCCTTGTTCTACAAAATTTGGAATTGGGCAATAACCGTAATCAATATTAATAGGATTACAATAGGTTTTTGTCTGTGCATTTAAAGTATTACTGAATAGCAAAACAAATACTAGGTATGTCAATATGCGCATTCAATTATTTTGAAAATGGTTATAAATAAAATTAATTATTTTTTTTGTGGAACTAATTCAAACTGTTCTTTGGTAGATTTAATTATTTTGTCCTTCGAATAATAAGCGGGAAAATATTGATCATTGGCCCAAAGAGGAAACAGGTTTCTATAAAATTCACTTTTAGAATTGCCAGATTGTCCGGGTGTATTGATCATTACTGCTTCATCCCAATTACCAGTATCCGTAATAAATCTAAAACTCGCACCACTTAACTGATTATCTGCGCCACCAGTTGAACCTGGAGTGTGACTATTACCACCTCTTGGAAGAGGTCCTAAATTTAGTTGATCTCTCAATGGTTTATTAACAATGCTGGTTAAAGGATGTGTAATGGTAACATGTTTAAATTTCTCCTGACCGTATTGCCAATTATCTAAATTACTACCTAACTTCTTTTCTAATTCTTCAATAGCATTTTCAAAACTAAGTTTTAGAAATGCATCTCTACCTTTTAAGGGATCTACTCCGAATTTACTATCTGGATTTTCTAACCAACCAATTAATTTTGATAGTTGAATGCTCACCAAATCTTTTATATTTTCTGGGATAAATTGTTTTGTGGCTTGCTTCATCAATTGTCTTTCCCACATCGCATAAATAGATGCTGGAATACTTTGTTTATCTAAAATAAAATTCCAATTCTTTAATAATTTACTAGATTCTTGAGGCAGTGTTTTTTCAAATGCCAATGGTAGTAGCATAGGCACAAGACTGCGAGCGGGTAATGAATTATAATCAGTTTGAAGAGATTGCATTTTTGCAATAGTCATTTTATCATCCTTTGCTAATACTTCATTAATTCTATTACCCCTGAATGGATCTGCCCAAGTATATCCCACAGCATCCCAATGAGTATAATCTTCTGAAGTTACATTCTGATTGGCGGTTGCTAAAAATCCTTTGGAAGGATTCAATTGATGGGGTCTTTCTTTGATAGGTAAAAAGCCCTGCCATTCATATCTTCCATCGCCAGGAACAGGAACAAGTCCGCTGAAATTTTTTCGAATAGGAATAATACCCACAGTTTGCCATCCTATATTTCCTGCTGTATCTGCCCAAATCATATTCTCTCCGGGGATATGACTATAACTACAAGCATCTCTAAAACTTTCCCAGTTTTTTGCTTGATCAATTCTTAAAGATGCCATATAGGGTGCACCTCCTGGTTCTAGCCAAGCACATTTCACTGCATATGCTTTATGGTGTAAAGAATCGATATAAGTAACTGGTCCGTGTACGGTGTATCTTAAATTAATAAGTTCGGTTCTGCTTTCTTTGATCTCAATTCTTTCTTGAATCAATTGCATATTTTCCCAATGTCCGTTGTAAAAATATTGCGATAGATTTTTAGGATTCAAATCGTAGACATATAAATCTTCACCATCAGTTTCATAGATTGTTAAACCCCAAGCTCCCGCTTCATTGTGTCCTATAGATACACCCGGAATTTCAGGTTCGCCACCACCTATTACATTCCATCCTGGTGCTACTAAGTGAACCATATATCGTAAAGATGGCACAGCAATTTTTCGGTGTGGATCGTTTGCGAGCATGGTATGGCCACTTGCAGTTCTACTTCCACTCACAATCCAATTATTCGATCCTTCTATACCGTGTTCAAAGGCAGGCTGATAGGCATTTGAAATAGGCTGTTTCAATAAATTCATCACTGCATCAGGGTCTTCGTCTGCCTTGTTGATATCGCTTTCTTGAAAAACAATTTCTTTTCTATAAGCGTTGTATAATTCTAAGATATTATCTTTTAGTAATTTTTGATCAATTGCTGAATCGATATGTAGGTCAGGATCTTTGGGATGAAACCACATGAGTTCTTTTACTTTTTCAGCTCCAACTTTCGATACTGCTTTGCCGATACTCAATTCTTCCGTAATGTTTCCTAACAAACCTTGATGCCTGGAGATTACTACTTCTGGTGTCCATTTGCCGGGTAGTATTTTCAGCAATTGAAATTCTATGGGAAGTAATTCTTGATGGGCTAATACTTCGTCGATATAACTATTTACACCGTCAGTATATGCATTAATAATGGCCTCACCCTGGGGATGATAATGATTGAGTTCTGTTTTCAAATCACCTCTGTATTTGAATAGTCGCGTACCAATATCTCTTTTTAATTCTCTTTCTCCTAATATTTCAGCTACGGTTCCAGTTGCCTGTCTACGCCAGATCTCAAATTGGAATAAACGATCTTTTGCAGCACAATATCCTTGCGAAAAAAACAGGTCGTGCTGATTCTCTGCATAAATATGATTAACACCCCATTGATCTCTTAACACTTCAACAGAAGCATAGAGCCCTTTAACAGGGAGCAATTTTTTTGTTTGTGCAATTCCTAATAAAAAAAGGCAATTAAAAATTGAAAGAGTAATAAGTCTGAAAGAGATTCTCATAAGGCAGAAGATAAATTCATTTGGAAGATAAGGATTATCCAATAAATTTTCTTTTGACAGTATAAAGCAGTAAATTTCTAATCTAATACTTGCCATATGACAATTAAAAACAATACGGTTAATCGCCGTTCATTTGTAAAGACATCCATTAAAGCTGCAATTGGATTTACCATTATTCCCCGGTTTGTAATGGGAAGAGGATTTCTTGCTCCGAGTGATCGAATAAGTTTAGGATATATCGGGACTGGTAAACAGGCAAAGAGTTTGATTAGTAGTTTTAGTTCCATTACACAAGCAGTAGCCGGTTCAGATGTAGATTCACAAAAGTTAGCTGCCTTTCAAAAAATTGCAGAGAAGGCACATGCATTGGCGGCGCAGAAAGGGGAATACAAAGGCTTTAAAGGATATAGTGATTTTAGAGAATTGTTAGAAAGAAAAGATATTGATGCAGTAGTAATAGCAACACCAGATCATTGGCATGCAGTAATGACGGTGATGGCAGCCAATGCTGGTAAACATATTTATGTTGAAAAGCCAATGGCACATTCAGTTGAAGAAGGCAGAGCCATGGTAAATGCTGTGCAAAAAAATAAAGTAATTCTGCAAGTGGGCAGTATGCAGCGCTCATGGAAAAACTTTAGGCAAGCATCTGAATTAGTGCGCAATGGATATATCGGGAAAATTAAAGAAGTTTTGGTTAATGTAGGTGATCCTCCAATCGCCTATAATCTTACTCCCATGTCAACTCCTCCAAATTTAGATTGGGAAGGTTGGGTTGGACCTGGAGTTTTTAATCCATATAACACAGAATTATCTCCCCCAGTTGAACAGGATATTTATCCGCATTGGCGTTCTTATAAAGATTATGGCGGTGGTGGTGTGAGCGATTGGGGTGCGCATATGTTTGACATTGCGCAATGGGCTTTGGGTATGGATCAAACTGGTCCGCTATCTTTCAATCCACCGAAGGGTAATGAATTAAAGGGATTAGAAATGATTTATGCAAATGGGATTGTGATGAAACATGTTGATTTTGGAAGAGGGTTAGGTGTACGTTTTATTGGTGAAAAAGGGACCATTGATATTTCTCGAGAATACCTTGATAGCAACCCTAAGAATATTGCAACAGCTACCATTCAACCAAATGAAATAAGACTATATAATAGTTCAAATCATTATCAGAATTGGTTAGATGGAATTAAAACTGGTGTTCAGCCAATCTGTGATGTAGAAACTGGCCATAGAACCAGTTCGGTATGTTGTTTAGCAAATATTGCATATCAAACCCGAAGAAATTTAGTATGGGATCCAATTAAAGAACAAATCAAAAATGATGCTGAAGCAAATCAATTGGTGAAGGCGAAGATTCGAGGGTCATGGAGTTTAAAAAGTAAAAAGTAAAAGAGAAATCTGTTAACCCTAGGCTTCAGCCTAGGGTTTGGGATACCCACTGAAATTGGGCTTAAGCCCTTATGTTGTGTTACATCTAAGAGATTTTTTATTTTGTAAGTAACCAGCTCTTCAATTCCGAAAAAGTGGGCTCCATCAAAACCGATTTTTTTTCTAATTGAAATAATGGTTTTACAGCTTCAGGGATTTCTATACTTCTACCTATTACATCCTCTACGGTATAGGGAAACTTTACCGGATGCGCTGTTTCTAAGATCATTCCTTTTTTTCCTTGATGCGATTTTAAATAATCTTCCAAAGCATAATATGCTACAGCGCCATGTGGATCTAAGATATAATGTTCTTTTTGATAAACCTCAGCTATAGTTTGTTTAGTAATCACATCGCTAACTGTGTAACCTGAGATTTTTTCACTGATGCTTTTATAAGAGTTTTTAAATAATTCTAAAACTCTTATAAAATTACTCGGATTACCTACATCCATTGCATTGGAAATGGTTGTTACAGATTTCTTTGATTGATAGTTGCCTGTTCTCAAATATTCTGGGACCGCATCATTTACATTACATGCTGCAATAAAATGATCAACGGGTAATCCACTCACATATGCTAATAAACCAGCACAAATATTTCCAAAATTTCCACTGGGTACTGAAATAATAGGCGCTGTATCATTCTCTCTGATCCATTGTTTGTAAGCAAAGAAATAATATAATTGTTGTGGTAACCATCTTGCTACATTAATACTATTTGCTGAAGTAAGTGTAAGATGATTGTTTAGATCAGCATCCATAAATGCATCTTTTACCATAGCCTGACAATCATCAAAACTTCCTTTCACTTCAAGGGCTTTGATATTTTGTCCGCAAGTAGTTAATTGTAACTCTTGCACTGGACTCACTTTACCTGAAGGATATAATATGATCACTTCTACTCCTTCCACACCTAAGAATCCGTTGGCAACTGCCCCACCTGTATCACCGGAAGTTGCCACCAATACCGTAATTTTCTTATTCTGTTGAGTAGAAAAATAACCCAAGCATCGACTCATAAAACGTGCTCCCACATCTTTGAATGCAAGTGTTGGACCGTGGAATAATTCTAATGAGTAGATATTTTTATTGACAGAAATAAGTGGGAAGGGAAAGTTGATGGTTTCGGAAACTATTTTTTGAAGATCAGATTTTGTAATTGTATTACCAACGTAGGGCAACATTATTTCTAAAGCTAATTCTTCATTAGAATAAGCATGTATATTTTTAATAGTTTCAGTGGCTATTCTTGGTATACTTTCTGGAAAAAACAATCCCTTATCAGGGGCTTGTCCTTTGATAGTTGCTTCACGGAAATCTACATTTGCTGCTTTTTTATTAAGGCTATAATAATTCATGACTAAACTATATTAAACGAATTGAACACCCTGGTGATTCATGGTTGTTACATAAGTATGGTGATCCAATCCTAATTTTTCGTAAACAGATTTCATTTCTTTTTCAACTTGTAATGCAGCTGTTTCATCTTTACTCAACATAAAAATAGATGGGCCACTTCCAGAAATCCCTCCACCTAATGCGCCTGCTTCCTTGCTTTTTTGTTTTACAAGGTCAAAACCTGGAATAAGGATACTTCGAACGGGTTCAATGATTACATCTTCCAAAGAGCGGCCAATTAATTCATAGTCCGATTTTAATAATCCTGCTACCAAACCTGCAATGTTGCCCCATTGTTTGATTGCATCTTTCAATAATACCTTATGTTTTAAAATACTTCTGGCATCTGAAGTCTTTACTTCAATTTGTGGATGAACAATAGTAACGAATAAGGTAGGTGCCGTTAGTGCTATAATATCTAAAGGGAAAATTGAGCGAATAAGGGTTACTCCACCATAAATACAGGGTGCAATATTATCTGCATGCTTAACTCCTGATGCTAATTTTTCTCCATTCATTGCAAAACGAACAAGTGTTTCCTTGTCAAAACGATCGTTGAGTAATCTGTTAGCAGCAACAACAGCGCCAGCAGCACTTGCAGCACTGGAACCCACACCACTTCCTGGTTTAATATTTTTTTTGATAGTTAATTCGAATCCAAAACCCGATTCTATCTCTTCCATCAATGCAATAAGTGCAGCACCTGCTACATTTTTTGCAGGTTCAGTTGGTAAATTGTATTCGTCATCATTAATAATTGTGATACCAGGTTGATCAGAAAAACGAATCTGCATTTCGTCGTATGGTTCTTTAACAGCAAAACCTAATACATCGAAACCGCAAACCATATTTGCGACAGTAGCTGGCGAATGAATTTTCACCACCTTATTCTGGTCAAGCCCTTGATAAATATTGTTCATAAAACTTGGTTCATTAAGATGATAAAATTATACCCTAGCTACACGAATGATGTCGGCAAATACACCTGAAGCAGTTACTTCTGCGCCGGCGCCAGCTCCTTTGATCACTAATGGTTGCTCTGGATATCGTTCTGTAAAGAACAATACCAAGTTATCCTTTCCATATAAATGATAAAAATCGGAATTGGCAGGTATATGCCGCAACCCAACTGAAGCCTTTCCATTTTCATAAGTAGCAACAAATTTTAGCTTACAATTTTTTGCTGCTGCTGCTTGGTAGAGGGCTTTGAAATGAGCTTCTTGCTTTTCCATTTCTGCATAAAAGTCTGCTACAGAACCTTCGAAACAAGATGCTGGTAAAAAGTATTCATTGCTGATATCTTCCATTTCTAATTTCTGTCCAGCTTCACGAGCCAAAATCATAATCTTACGCATCACATCGGTTCCACCTAAATCCAAACGTGGGTCTGGTTCGGTATATCCTTCATCCTGAGCTTGTTGAACTACTTTAGCAAATGACATTGTACCATCGTAATGGTTAAAAACAAAATTGAGGGTACCAGATAATACTGCCTGAATTTTTGTAACCTGATCACCACTTCGCAATAAATCGTTCAAGGTGCCAATTACTGGTAGACCAGCGCCTACATTGGTTTCATACAGATACAATGCATTGAATTCGCGCGAAAGAGATTTTAAATTCTGATAAGCTGCATAAGAAGAAGAGCAGGCAATTTTATTACATGCAACCACAGAAATGCTTTTACCCAATAATTTAGTGTAAACGGATGCTACATCAGCGTTAGCAGTTACATCAACAAAAACACTATTTCTTAAATTCAGTTTTCGAATCACTTCTACAAAATCGTGGATACTACCTTTTGGTGCTTCTGTTAATTTATTTTTCCAATTACTTAGATCTATACCTTCTTCATTGATCAAATTATTCTTACTATTTGCTAATCCAACTACTCTAATTTGTAAACGAAGATTGTCTTGTAAGTATTGGTATTGTTTTTGAATTTGAGCTATTAGTTTTCCACCCACATTTCCTGTTCCTGCTATAAATAAGTTAAGTTGTTTATAAGTGGTTTCGAAAAATTCTTCGTGTAAAACGTTGATGGCTTTCTGAACATCTGAAGCTGATAAAACTGCTGAGATATTTTTTTCAGAAGAACCTTGCGCAATTGCTCTAACATTAATACCATTTCTTCCCAATACACCAAACATTTTACCGCTAATACCTGGGTGACTTTTCATTTGTTCGCCAACTAATGCCACAATGGATAACCCTTTTTCTACTTTTAATGGCTCAACTTTTCCACTTTGAATTTCAAAACTAAATGCATGATCAATTGATCGTTTTGCTTTAGCCGTTTCCGCTTCATTGATACCTACACAGATAGAATGCTCAGAAGAGCTTTGGGTAATTAAAATAACATTCACAGATTCATTTGCCAATGCTTCAAATAAGCGTTTTGAAAATCCAGGTATTCCAACCATACCACTACCTTCTAAACTTAGAAGGCTTATTTTATTGATAGATGAAATTCCTCGAATAATATTTTCAGTATGTGCAGAAATGTTTTCAATTAGTGTTCCATATTCCTCAGGTGCAAAAGTGTTTTTAATCCAAACTGGAATATTCTGTTTCATCACAGGCTGAATGGTAGGAGGATAAATAATCTTCGCTCCAAAATGTGACAATTCCATTGCTTCCTGATAAGATATTCGATGAATAGGCCTGGCATTATTAACTAGTCTAGGGTCGGCAGTCATCATACCACTTACATCAGTCCAAATTTCTAAAACAGATGCTTGTAATGCAGCTGCATAAATAGCGCCAGTATAATCAGAACCTCCTCTACCTAAAGTTGTGGTATGATTATGTTGATCGCTTGATATAAATCCCGGAGCTACATATATTTTGGCTGCATTTGTATTATAAAAGCCAGTAATATTTTCTGTAGTTATTGCAAAGTCAACTGTTGCTTTCCCATGTTCAGAGTTCGTGCGAATCAGTAAACGTGAGTCTACCCAAAGGGTTGATGTTTCGATTGACTTAATTTTTGCAGCGATCATTAATGAAGAAAGTAATTCTCCATAACTAACCATTTTATCATTTGTTCTGTCGGATAATTCACCTAATAAGAATACCCCATCACTAATGGCTTCTAGTTCGTTGAATTTTTGTTTAACCTGACTAAGTGTAGCACTTTGTTGTTGAATTGGTAATAAATCTCTTACTGCATCAAGGTGCTTAAGTTCTAATTCTTTCAAAATAGTTTTGTAAGACTCATCCCCTGATTCGGCTAATTTTCCAGTATTGATTAAACTATCTGTAACGCCCCCCATAGCAGAGACCACTAAAATGGTTGGTTCTTTTATAGCGGCTTTTAAAACGATGTCTACTACTTTATTCATGTTAGTAGCATTTGCTACTGAACTGCCGCCGAATTTTAAAACTTGCATATTTATTTTTCTTATTCCTTATAGGAAGATTTTAAAAACGATCTTTTCTTTTTGATTACAGCTGTAAACAACAGCCCATGGATGATATGGAAATTACAACCCCTTACAGGGTCGTAGTTGTTGTTGTAAATGTTACAGCAGTAAACAACAGCGATGTTGTTGATGTAGGAGTATAAATATGGTTTTGCTGTAAATACATATATTAAGGAACTGCTAAGATAATTAATTTTAGCAGTTCCTATCTGATTTTTTTATCAATTGATATTAAGCAGTAGTACTGATAGTCTTCATATCAGTCATAGCTCTTCGCAATTCAGCACCTACAATTTCAACAGGATGGAAACGTATTACTTCGTTCACTGCGATGATCACTTTGTTATCAACACCTGCGTCGCTTCCTGCGTTAAAGTTTTTGCCAATAACATTGGTTTCCACTTTTTTCATGAAATCGGCCAATAACGGCTTACAAGCATGATCAAATAAATAACAACCATATTCAGCTGTATCAGAGATTACACGGTTCATTTCGAATAACTTCTTGCGTGCGATAGTATTAGCGATCAATGGCGTTTCGTGTAATGATTCATAGTAAGCAGATTCTTCTTTGATACCAGACTCAACCATTGTTTCAAATGCTAACTCAACACCCGCACGAACGAATGCTACAAGCAACAAGCCATTGTCGAAAAATTCTTGCTCTGTAATTTTCACATCGCCGGCAGGCGTTTTTTCAAAAGCAGTTTCACCTGTTGCCGCTCTCCATGTCAGTAAATTTTTATCATTATTAGCCCAATCTTCCATCATGGTCTTAGAAAATTCGCCGCTCATGATATCGTCCTGGTGTTTTTGGAACAAGCTACGCATGATGTCTTTCAATTCTTCAGAAAGCTCATAGGCTTTGATCTTTGCAGGATTAGATAAGCGATCCATCATGGCAGTAATACCACCCTGCTTTAAAGCTTCGGTAACTACTTCCCAACCATATTGGATTAATTTTGAAGCATAACCTTTATCAATTCCTTTTTCTATCATTTTATCGAAACATAGAATTGATCCTGTTTGCAACAAACCACAAAGGATAGTTTGCTCTCCCATTAAATCAGATTTTACTTCAGCCACAAAAGAGGATTGTAAAACACCCGCTCTGTGTCCACCAGTACCAGCGCAATATGCTTTCGCGTATTCCCAACCTTTTTCTTCAGGATCATTCTCTGGGTGAACAGCAATTAAAGTAGGCACTCCAAATCCACGTTGATATTCAGCACGTACTTCAGAACCAGGGCATTTAGGAGCCACCATGATCACAGTGATATCTTTACGAATTTGCATTCCTTCCTCCACGATATTAAAACCATGCGAATACGAAAGCGTAGCACCATGTTTCATCAATGGCATAATTGCATTGATAACAGAAGTATGTTGTTTATCTGGTGTTAGATTAATTACTAAATCGGCCGAAGGAATTAATTCTTCGTAAGTACCTACTGTAAAATTATTCTCAGTAGCAGATATCCATGATTGACGTTTTGCTTCTATAGCTTCTTTACGTAAAGTATATGATACATCTAAGCCAGAGTCGCGTAAGTTTAAACCTTGATTCAAACCTTGTGCGCCACAACCAACGATCACTATTTTCTTACCTTTCAATTTGTTTACGCCATCTGCAAATTCACTTTTATCCATGAATTCACATACGCCTAATTGATTCAGCTTTTCTCTTAATGATAGTGTGTTAAAATAATTGCCCATTTGTTTTGTTTTGTTTTCCAAAATCTTACAGACTTTGGTTTTGTTGATAAATTTTATTTTTTAAGATTGTTTGATTAATTTTTTAATGGTTAGAGCAACACCATAATGCATAGATTCATGTATTGAATAAAAATCTACTGCATCTGCTATGCTGGTTAATTCAAAACCATAAGAAGTGGTGTAGGGTTTATAGTTACTAAAAATATCTGTTTTAATATCATTTTCTAATTCATCAAGTAATGAATAAGCTAATGATTTCAAAATGTTGATTTCATTTAAATCTATCAATTCATCTGGTCTCGCACCTTTCCTGTATTTAGCAACTAGAGCTTGATCCATTTTAGGAGTCAATCCAGCTAATAGATAGCAAAGAATTTGTTGGGTTACTATAATATGTCCAAAATTCCAAGCAATATTATTATTAAGTCCTACTGGAATTTCATTCAATTGTTCGATAGACAATGAATCAATTAATTCTATAAAATTGCGTCTTGTAAGGCGACTGATTGTGATACTTTTTCCCATTATTACATTGTAAATACGCTGTCTTGCTTATTAAGAAATTCATTTTCTACTTGTTCTTCACCTGGCGTGGCTTCTTCGAATTCTCTTAATTTTTCATGAAAGCCATGTGATGCTTTAATGATCGCAACTCTAGCACTTCTTACAAATTCAATTAAACCATAAGGAGCCAAAACAGCTACCAGTTTATCTGTTTCTTCTCTATGTCCACTGGTTTCAAAAACGGTATAGTCTTTGCGAATTACTACTGCTCTTGCACCGTGTTCACGAAGTAATCTTTCTACTTGTACCTTTTCCGCAATTTCATCAGTAGATACTTTATACAATGCTAATTCCTGCCAAACTATTTCTTCGTTGGTATTGTAATATGCTTTTAAAACTTCTACTTGTTTTTCAATTTGTCGAGCCAGTTTTCTAACTACTTCTTCAAATTCATTAATTACAATAGTAAATCGATGAATGCCTTCTTCTTCAGAAGGTGAGGTATTTAAACTTTCGATATTTATTTTTCTACGAGAAAACATCGTAGCAATACGAACCAATAAACCTATATGATTTTCGGTGTATACAGTGATGGTAAATTCTTGTTTATTCATAGCCGACCCATAAGGGAATTTTTAATGAAAGGTTATGCTTACTTTAATCTGATTTCGCTTACGCTACATCCTTGAGGTACCATTGGGAACACATTGTTTTCTTTACCCACCATTACTTCTAGTAAATAAGATCCTTTGTGACGCAACATGGTTGATAAAGCGTTATGAAGATCTTCTCTCTTACTTACGCTTTGTCCTTCAATTCTATAAGCTTTTGCGAGGGTTACATAATCAGGGCTGGCGATATCTACAAATGAATAACGTTTATCCATAAACAATTGCTGCCACTGACGAACCATCCCCAGGAATTGGTTATTTAAAATAAGAATTTTTACATCTATTTCATTTTGCATAATCGTTCCTAATTCTTGTAAGGTCATTTGGAAACCTCCATCACCGATAATGGTAATTACCTGACGATCAGGTGCACCAAATTTTGCACCGATAGCTGCAGGTAAACCAAAGCCCATCGTACCTAACCCACCTGAAGTAATATTACTTTTCGTTTTATTAAATTTTGCATACCTACAAGCAACCATTTGGTGTTGGCCAACATCGGTTACAATGATGGCATTGCCTTCTGTTAATTCATTCAAATTACGAATTACTTCTCCCATGGTTAAAATTTCTCCACTAGGATTCAACTCAGCATGTATTACTTCTTTCACTTCTTCAGCCATATGATCGTGAAACCTCTGAACCCAAGCTGAATGTTGCTTAGCTTCTACTAATTTGGTTAACAATGGGAGGGTTTCTTTACAATCACCCCAAACACCCACTGTTGTTTTCACATTCTTATCAATCTCAGAAGGATCAATATCTAAATGAATTACTTTGGCTTGTTTTGCATATTTGTCTAATCGACCAGTAACACGATCATCGAATCGCATACCAATGGCAATCAACACATCACAATCGTTGGTTAATACATTGGGTCCATAGTTACCATGCATACCCAACATACCTACATTTAAAGGATGATCAGTTTCCAAAGCGCTCAAACCCATGACAGTCCATGCAGCTGGAATACCAGCTTTCTCAATGAAAGCTTTGAATTCTTTTTCAGCTTTGCCTAAAATCACCCCTTGTCCAAATATCACAAATGGTTTTTCAGCTTTATTAATCAGTTCAGCTGCTTCTGCCACAAATTCTTTTCGAACTATTGGTTTCGGACGATAAGATCTGATATGAGTACAAGGAGTATAACCTTCGTATTCGAATTGTTGTAATTGAGCATTCTTAGTAATATCAATTAAAACAGGGCCTGGGCGACCAGTTCTTGCGATATAAAATGCCTTTGCTAGTACCGCTGGAATTTCTGTAGCATCAGTTACTTGATAGTTCCATTTGGTAACTGGCGTAGTGATATTGATTACATCAATTTCTTGAAATGCATCGGTTCCTAATAAGTGTGCAAATACTTGACCGGTAATACAAACTAAAGGTGTGCTATCAATCATTGCATCTGCTAAACCGGTTACTAAATTAGTAGCACCCGGACCACTGGTACCAAATACAACACCAACTCTTCCTGATGCGCGGGCATAACCCTGTCCTGCGTGAATACCGCCCTGTTCATGACGAACAAGAATATGTTTTAGTTTGTCGTGATAATCATACAATGCATCATAAATTGGCATAATTGCGCCACCTGGATATCCAAAAATGGTATCTACCCCTTCTGCAACAAATGCTTCTAGTACAGCTTGAGAGCCATTGATAGTTTGCGTTTGTTTTTCAACTGTTTCTTTTTTTGCTATTAAAGTTTCCATCATTATCAGTTAAATGTTGAACTTAATTATTTTAAGCCTCGTCGGTTACACAACCTTCTGAAGCGTCTTTTACAAATTGCGCATATTTAAATAACAAACCTTTGGTTGCCTTTAAAGCAGGTTGTTTCCAATTAGCTCTACGTTGAGCGATTATTTCATCGCTGACTCGAAGATGGATCGTATTATTTACTGCATCTAATTCAATTAGATCATCATCCTCTACTAACCCAATTAATCCACCCACAAAAGCTTCAGGTGTTATATGGCCAACAACAAAACCGTGAGTGCCACCACTGAATCTACCGTCTGTAATTAATGCAACTGACTTACCTAAGCCAGCACCAATAATAGCGGAAGTAGGCTTCAACATTTCAGGCATACCTGGTGCTCCTTTTGGTCCAACGTGTTTAATCACCACCACATCCCCATGTTTAATTTTTCCGGAGTTAATTCCTTTGATGAGTTCTTGCTCACCATCAAAAACGCGTGCTGGTCCCACAAATTTTTCACCCTCTTTACCACTGATCTTTGCTACAGAGCCTTTTTCAGCAAGATTGCCGTAAAGGATTTGAAGATGACCAGTAGCTTTTAGAGGAGACTCCAGGGGGAATATAATTTTCTGCTGATCAAAATCCAAATCAGGCACATTTTCTAAATTTTCTGCAAGAGTTTTTCCAGTAACAGTTAAGCAGTCGCCGTGCAAGAACCCTTTTTTTAATAAATATTTCATCACTGATGGAACGCCACCATATTGGTGAAGATCTTGCATCAAATATTTTCCACTTGGTTTGAAATCAGCAAGCACAGGAGTTTGATCGCTGATAGTTTGAAAATCATCTTGTGTGATACTAACTTCTACACTTTTTGCCATGGCAATCATGTGTAAAACTGCATTGGTTGATCCACCCAATATCATGATTACCGTAATGGCATTTTCAAATGCTTTACGGGTCATGATATCTTTTGGTTTGATATCTTTTTCCAATAACAACTTAATTGCAGCTCCTGCGTCTTCACATTCTTTTTGTTTTTCTACACTTAAAGCTGGGTTAGAAGAAGAGAAAGGAAGGCTCATACCTAAAGCTTCAATGGCAGCTGCCATTGTATTTGCAGTGTACATGCCACCACAGGCACCAGCGCCAGGACAAGCATGTTGTACAATACCTTTAAAATCTGCCTCACTCAAATTTCCTGCGATCGTTTGACCCAATGCTTCAAATGCTGAAACAATATTTAAGTCTTGACCTTTATAATGACCTGGTGCGATGGTTCCACCGTACACCATAATAGCTGGGCGATTTAAACGACCCATTGCAATTAATGAACCAGGCATATTTTTATCACAACCAGGAATGGCGATCAATCCATCATAATATTGTGCACCGCAAACTGCTTCAATAGAGTCTGCAATGACATCTCTGCTCACTAAAGAATAACGCATACCGTCAGTACCATTACTCATTCCATCACTCACACCAATAGTGTTGAAGATGAGGCCGACTAAGTTATTTTCCCAAACACCTTTTTTTACTTTTTGAGCTAACTCATTTAAGTGCATATTACAAGTGTTTCCATCATAACCCATGCTCACTATACCCACTTGTGCTTTTTGCAAATCTTCGTCTGTTAAACCAATTCCATAGAACATGGCTTGAGCTGCAGGTTGTGTTGCATCAAGTGTTATCGTTTTGCTGTACTTATTTAATTCCATGATATCCTGATTTCCAAATCTTAATGTTCAAATTATTTATTAGCAACAATTATTGCCTTATAAGCATCTTGTACTTTTTTACCCATTGTATCGTTCCAATCTTTATTAAATGCAATACCATCAAGGCTTTCCCATCCAATTACTTCTGCAGCAGTACCACAGAAAAATGCGGCGTCAGAGCCATATACTTCTTCTTTAGTAAAGAATTTTTCTTCTACTGAAATACCTAATTCTTTACATATTTCTAAAACAGTTGCACGAGTAATGCCTGGTAAAATATTACCAAGGGATGGTGTAAAAAGTTTTCCGTTTTTTTCGAAAAACATATTTGCGCCAGGACCCTCAGCTACAAACCCATTCATATCAGTAAGCAAAGCTTCATCATATCCCAGGTCTTTTGCTTCGTAACTGGCTAAAATGCTATTCACATAATGGCCAGCTGCTTTGGCGGTAATTTTAAATCCTTTGGGATTAGGACGTTGAAAAGTGGAAGTTCCAATTCGTAATAACTTATCTCCTAAGAACGCACCCATTTCCCATGCTTGAATAGTAAGATGGGATTCGGTATTGAGATTGAACGACATGTTTGATGGTCCGTAAACCAATGGACGGATATAAGCGTTCTGTAAATTATTTTGTTTTAAAACTTCGTAAGTAGCTTCAATTAGCTCTTCTGAATTATATTGATAAGGAAGTCTTAATGAATCAGCAGAATGCTTTAAGCGATCGTAATGTTCTTTGGCTTTGAAAATCTGGGTGCTGCCATTCGTAGTTCTGTATGAGCGAATGCCTTCAAATACAGCGAATCCATAATGTAGCGATTGACTATATAAATCAATTTTAGACTCAGCTGCTTTCACAAATTTACCATCGAGATAAATTATCGTGTTTTCGTTGTAATAATTTGCCATAATCTTATTTGTTCTTTAAATGTTTCGGATCTAAGTAAAACGAAGCCCCGCTCCGAAAACTCGGGGCGGGGCTTTTATATTTATTATAGAAATAACTATTAAAATGCACAACCTCCGTTCAAAGCAGGAATAATAATGACCACCACAATCGTAATGACTGTGTAAATGGTAATGACATTATTTAATTTGCTTTTAAACATGGGTTTTATAAATGCGAATTTAGTACTGTCATCCGAAATAAACAAAGAACTCTTCTATTAAATAAAATCCCAAATATTAATTATTGAAATATTTAAGATTGAATCGACTTAAAAAGCGTGGCGCAGAAGCGCCACGCGAAAAACTAAAACTATACTTATGAGAAAACCCTAATTAGTGGCTAGCTCAGGGCTATAAGCCTTTGCTAGCGTATGCAAATCGCTTTCAACTACTTCCTTTTTGCGATCGGCAACTTGTAAGAACTTTTCATACAAAAAGTCTATATCATTTCGATTAAATTGATAACCAATTTTTTGGAAACGATGCGCAAGTGCACTTCTACCGCTTCTTGCTGTTAACACAATTTTACTTTCCCCAGCACCAACTACTTCGGGATTTATGATCTCATAGGTTTGAGCATCTTTCAAAAATCCATCCTGATGAATACCTGATGAATGCGAAAACGCATTTGCGCCTACTATTGCTTTATTCGGTTGAACAGGCATACGCATGATATCTGAAACCTCACGGCTCAAAGGATTCAATTGTTTGCTATCAATATTTGTATAAAAACCAAGGTCTTTATGCGATTGAATAATCATGGCTACTTCTTCCAACGCAGTATTTCCAGCACGCTCGCCTAATCCATTAATGGTACATTCTATTTGTCTTGCGCCATTAATAATGCCAGCAATGGAGTTAGCAGTAGCTAACCCCAAATCGTTGTGGCAATGGCAAGAAAGAATTGCCTTGTCAACATTAGGAACATTGTTGATCAAGTAAGCAATTTTCTCACCGTATTGGTTTGGCAAACAATAGCCAGTGGTATCTGGAATATTTACAACGGTTGCACCAGCTTTAATAACGGCTTCGACAACTCGGGCTAAATATTCATTTTCAGTTCTACCTGCATCTTCTGCATAGAACTCTACATCATCAGTAAAATTTCTGGCCCATTTCACACATTGAATGGCCCTTTGTAAAATATCTTCTCTATTTGAATTGAATTTACTCTTGATATGAAAATCAGATGTTCCAATACCAGTATGTATACGGGAACGTTTTGCAAATTTCAATGCTGCTCCAGCTACCTCGATATCTTTTTGTACGGCACGACTTAATCCGCAAACAGTGGCATTTTTGATCGCTTTGGCAATTTGTGATACCGAATCAAAATCTCCCGGACTAGAAACAGGAAATCCAGCTTCAATGATATCAACACCTAATGCCTCGAGTTTGAGGGCTAGTTCTAGTTTTTCAGAAGCATTTAGCTTACAACCAGGTACTTGCTCCCCATCGCGCAAAGTGGTATCAAATATATAAACCTTTTCACTCATGTATTGCCTTTTTAACCATTTTATACTAGAAAACAGGCGGTTCAATTTATTATTGAGTTCTCTTTATAACAAAAAACCCAACCTGCCATATTCGAATATATATGCAAACAATGGCTTATTTTGATCAAAATAGAGAGGTTTTTACAGTCCTCAAATTGTCATATATTTGATGAAAGCCTTACTGTTATTGAATTTTGGCCTAAAAAAATTACGATGCCTAACCGTTCTACTGATGCTTTATTTTTGTTGATTCAGTCGCTAGAAAGATCAGAAAAGCGGAATTTTAAGCTATTTGTGAAACGCAATTCCGCTACGAGCGACCTAAAGATTATTCAGTTGTTCGATGCTTTGGACAAAATGGAGATGTACGATGAAGAGGCTTTATTCAAAAGAAATCCATCTCTCCAAAAACAGCAATTATCCAACTTAAAAGCTCATTTGTACCGTGAAATACTCAATAGTGTGAGGCTATTGAAGCAAGAAAATAATATCGACATACAGATTCATGAGCAGCTCGACTTTGCCCGCATACTTTATAATAAAGGGCTCTATCACCAGAGTCTGAAGATTTTAGAAAAGATCAAAGAGTTATCAAAAGCCAATAATCAGGTAACCTACCTCCTTCAAGCCTTGTTTCTGGAGAAAAATATTGAAGGCCTGCATATTACACGAAGTATGCAAGATAGAGCAGAACGACTGGCCGCTGAAGTGGAAGAAACCAATCAAAGACTTACCATGATTGGTGCTTTATCTAATTTGTCGCTTCAATTATATAGTTGGTATATCAAAAATGGACTGGCCCGAAATAGTAAAGATGCTGAATCGCTCAACCTTTTGTACAATACTGGACTATTAGAAGCTTCAAAAGATTGTAAAGGTTTTTATGAAAGATTATATCGTTATCAGTGTAAAAGTTGGTACGCTTTTATTAGTCAGGATTTGATCATGTATTACAGATATTGCCAGAAATGGGTAGACTTATTT
Source organism: uncultured Bacteroidota bacterium (assembly GCA_903825065.1). Classification (GTDB taxonomy): domain Bacteria; phylum Bacteroidota; class Bacteroidia; order Chitinophagales; family Chitinophagaceae; genus Sediminibacterium. Next base: position 6,283 of record CAIJZG010000075.1, on the reverse strand, counting down.
CATCATGAGCCAAAGATGATTGATGTAGAAACGGCACATTATATTAAAGGATTACACAATTTGATGAGTGCGCATTTCGATTTAGGCAATTACCAAAAATTTAGGGAAACCATACATTGTTTTGAAAATTTTTCTCAGACCCCTATCGTTCAACAGAATCATAATAACCTGATACAGGTTTTTGTATATATCCAGATTGCCAAACTGAACCAACATTTTATGGAGGGAAGTTTTACTGAAGGATTAGTTATTGTTCCTTTAATCGAGGAGAAACTCAAAGAATATGAATTGTACCTCGATAGGCATCGCATATTGGTGTTCTATTATAAAATTGCATCCTTGTATTTTGGCAGCGGTGATTTTGATAGAAGTATAGATTTTCTTAATAAGATTATTAATTGGAAAGTTGATTTAAGAACTGATCTGCAATGTTATGCAAGGCTATTACATTTGATTGCTCATTATGAATTGGGAAATTATGATATACTTGAATACTTACTAAAATCTGTATATCGGTTTATGTCGAAAATGGAAAACTTAAGTACAGTTGAAGTGGAAGTATTTGCTTTTATCAGATATAGCTTTAGACTTTCTCCAAAAGAATTAAAGCCGGAGTTTGAAAAATTACTATTGCAATTAAAGAAACTCGAGCACGATAGATTTGAAACTCGAGCATTTATGTATCTAGATATAATTTCTTGGTTAGAAAGCAAAATCTCTGCAATTCCAGTTCAAACTGTGATAAGAAATAAGTTTCTCGAGACACAGAAAAAAGTTACTGCTCGTAATGCGCAAAATATAAATTAAAAAATAGTATTTTTCATTTCAAACAATAGCTATGCAGATTAATAGTAAATGGGTAATCGTGTTTTCTATTGCCATGATTATAGTTGTATCTAATTATGCCCAAATAGCGAAAGCCCCAGAAAGAAATGAAGGCGAAGGACAATATTCGCAATTAATTATTCGAGGCGTTACTTTAATCAATGGCACTGGTGCACCTGCGTTTGGTCCTGTTGATATTGTGATTGAAAAAAATAAAATCGTACAAATCGCTTCATTAGGAAGCCCAGGAATAAAAATCGAGGAAGGTCGTAGACCAGTTTTGAAAGCTGGTGGTAAAGAGTTGAATTGTGAAGGGATGTATGCAATACCTGGTTTAATTGATATGCACGGACATATTGGTGGTGTAGAACAAGGTACACCTGCAGAATATGTTTTTAAATTATGGATGGCACATGGTATTACTACAATACGTGATCCATCTGCTGGTAATGGATTGGATTGGGTATTAGATGAGAAGAAAAAAAGTGCAGCTAATTTAATTACAGCACCTCGAATCTTTGCCTATACCGCATTTGGAATGGGAAGTAATACTCCAATTGTTACAGCAGATCAAGCGCGAACTTGGGTGCAACAAAATGCAAAAAACGGGGCTGACGGAATTAAATTTTTTGGTGCATCACCAGAAGTGATGGATGCAGCTATTAAAGAGAATAAAAGATTGGGATTAAGATCTTGTTGTCATCATGCACAGATCGATGTGGCAAGATGGAATGTGCTAAATTCTGCAAGAGCTGGTATGACAAGCATGGAACATTGGTATGGATTGCCAGAGGCTTTGTTTGCAGATAAAACGGTGCAACAATTTCCTTTAGATTATAATTATAATAATGAACAAAATCGATTTGAAGAAGCTGGTAAATTATGGAAACAAGCAGCAGCTCCATATAGCGAACACTGGAATAAAGTAATGAATGAACTACTGGCTCTTGATTTTACCATCGATCCTACATTTAATATTTATGATGCCAATCGAGATTTGCAAAGAACTAGAAGAGCCGAATGGCATGAGTCTTATACATTGCCTTCGCTTTGGAAATTTTATGAACCAAGTAGACAATCGCATGGATCCTATTGGCAAAATTGGGGAACCGAACAGGAAGTAGAATGGAAAAATAATTATCGTTTATGGATGACATTCATCAATGAATATAAAAATCGTGGAGGAAGGGTTACGGCAGGTTCTGATAATGGATTCATTTATCAGTTGTATGGTTTTGGATATATCAGAGAATTAGAATTATTGCGTGAAGCTGGCTTTCATCCATTAGAAGTGATTCGCTCTGCAACCTTATATGCAGCTCAAGCATTAGGTGCTGACAAAGAAATTGGTTCTGTGGAAGTTGGCAAACTTGCAGATATAGCCATTGTTAATGCAAACCCTTTAAAGAATTTGCAGGTGTTATATGGCACAGGAGCCATTGAATTAAATGCAGATAATAAAGTTGTAAGAATAGGAGGAGTGCAGTATACTATAAAAGACGGTATCGTGTACGATGCCAAAAAATTATTAGCAGATGTAAAGGCGATAGTTGATGCAGAGAAAAAGAAAACAGGCTGGGTTCTAAAGCAGCCTGGAATTGAATAATATTATTTTGTCCAAACTGTTTTTATAAATACCGCTTTAGCACTAAAAATATCTCCATTACAAAGTATTAAATTCGGGCTAATCAGTCCACCTACTGAACAAATTAAATTACATTTTTTGTCATAAACCGGCGTAGTTGCAGAAGGCAAAGGAGTAGCTGGCTCCAAAAGATAAACAGTATCATTTTGAAAAGTGTAGGACAATATTTTACCAATTGCAAAGCCGTTTAGTTGTCCATCTTTTATAGCCTGTTTGATGCAAGATGGGGTAGTATCGGGAACGGTTGATTTGATGCAGGCGACCAATAGAATTAGGCTTAAAAAAACTATTATAGATTTCATCAATATTATTTATTAAAATAAATGCCGGTTAATTGAGCAACATACTTACTCAATTAACCGGCCTCTAAATTAATTACTTCTTTTCTACTGTAGGATATTTTATTCCAAGTTGCTCCAGATAAGTAGCGTATTTGCTTGGATCGTAATAAAATGGTTTCATTTTTTCGCGATACTGACTCATCGTTTCCTGATTTAAATAAATGGCAGGTGGGTCTGTAGCACTTATGAATGGTTTGTATTGAACGTCTTTTGTTTGAACATTTTTGTAATAGTCTTTAGCGTCGGCCAAAATTTTGGGGTTTGTGAAAAGATCTATTAATGTGAGTGCAGTTGCTTTTGCGCCGGCTAAAGAACCTTTGTGAGCGATAGGAGTTGCCATCGCTATAGCATCTGCCCAATGATGTCCTTTAGTTCCAGGAATATTGGCAGGATATCTTAATACTATAGTAGGAAGGTTCCATGATATATCTGCGATATCATCTGAACCACCGCCCCAAGAAAAAGGTACAGAACCTTTTAGCGTATCAAGCGTTTTTCTTAAACCATTAATTTCTTTACCATTATTATCTTTCTTTGGAGCTTCCACTAGCTTTTGAACAGCTAAAGCCATTTGCTGATCAGCTTCGGACCACTCAGGAAATCCTACTTTTTCAATATTTGCATGCAATGCTACTGCTAACGGTTTATTAAAATGCCCTGGCCATGCTGTTCCTAAAATCTGATATTTCATTTTTGTATCCGTCATCATTGCAGCCCCATTTGCAATTTTTATTCCTGCATCATACATACTTTGAATATCTGTATAAGTTCTTTCTCTAAAATAATACCACACACTAGCTTTCGAAGGAACCACATTAGGCTGATCTCCTCCATCGGTAATTACATAGTGTGAACGTTGAGTAGGCTTCAAATGTTCTCTTTTAAAATTCCATCCAATATCCATTAACTCAACTGCATCCAAGGCGCTCTTTCCTCTCCATGGCGCACCTGCCGCATGTGCCGCATCTCCATCAAATGAAAATTTCACAGACACTAAACCATTTCCGCCATTGTCGCCATAATCACATCCAAAGTCGCCACTTACATGAGTAAAAATACAAGCATCTACATTTTTAAAATATCCATCACGGATATACCAAGCCTTACTTCCAACTAATTCTTCAGCCACACCCGGCCAAATCACCAAAGTGCCAGAAATTTTATTTTTAATCATGGCTTCTTTTGCTGCGATTGCTGCAAAGATGATCACTGCCTGACCAGAGTTATGTCCTTCTCCATGTCCTGGAGCACCTTCTACGATTGGGTCTTTATAAGCCACGCCTGGTTTTTGTGATGCTTTCGGGATGCAGTCAATATCACTACCAAGTGCAATCACCGGGCTTCCATTTCCCCATTTTGCCATCCATGCAGTAGGAATACCAGAAATGCCGCGTTCAATGGTAAAGCCATTTTGTTCAAGAATACTGGTTAGATATTTTGAGGTTTCAATTTCCTGAAACCCCAGTTCTCCAAAACTAAAAACCATATCCACCATTTCTTGTACTGCTTTTCCTTTTCCATTTACAGATTGTAATACATCTGTCTTTATCGCATCAACTTGTTTTATATTAAGTGATTTGGATGTTTGTGCAAGCAACATATCATTCGAAGTAAGGAAGCTTCCGAATAAAAAGGCGCAAACAATTTTAATTTTTAATCTGATCATTTTAATATTTTTTATTTCTTTTCAAGAGTAGGATAAGTAATACCTAATTGCTCTAAATAGGTATTGTATTTAGTAGGGTCGTAATAAAATGGCTTCATCTTTTCTCTAAACTGATTCATGATTTCTTTATTCAAATAAATAGCAGGAGGATCTGATTCACTGATGAATGGAATATATTTTGTGTCTTTTGTTTGAACGTTTGTAAAGTAATCTTTTGCATCTGTCAAAATTTTAGGATTGGTGAACAGATCAATCAAAGTAAGTGCTGTTGCTTTTGCTCCTGCTAAAGTTCCTTTGTGGGCAATAGGCGTTGCCATTGCTATAGCATCACCCCAATGATGTCCCTTTGTACCAAGTATATTGGCAGGATAGGATAACACAATTGTGGGCACATTCCAAGAAATATCTGCAATATCATCTGAACCGCCTCCCCAAGAGAAAGGAACAGAACCCTTCAACGTATCGATCTTAGATGCTAACCCATCAACAGGATTTCCTTCTTCATCAATTTTTGGAGCATCTACCAATTTTTGAACTGCAGCAGCCAATTGTTTATCAGCTTCTGACCATTTAGGTAAACCAACTTTTTCAATATTAGCATGCATGGCAATAGCTAATGGTTTATTGAAATGCCCTGGCCATGCGGTTCCTAGTATTTGATATTTCATTTTAGTATCAGTCATCATGGCTGCACCTTTTGCGATATTGATGGCGGATTCATACATGCTTTTGATATCCTTGTATTCTCTTTCTCTGAAATAGTACCATACACTTGCTTTAGAAGGAACCACATTGGGTTGGTCGCCTCCATCTACTATAACATAATGAGATCGTTGCGTAGGTTTTAAATGTTCTCTTTTAAAATTCCAACCCACATCCATTAGTTCAACAGCGTCGAGTGCGCTTTTCCCTCTCCAGGGGGCACCTGCAGCATGTGCCGCATCACCGTCAAAAGAAAATTTTACAGATACCATTCCATCACCACCGTTATCGCCATAATTAGCACCAAAATTTCCACCCACATGTGTGAAGATGCATGCATCTACATTTTTAAAATAACCATCTCTTACATACCAAGCTTTACTCGCTAATAATTCTTCTGCCACACCAGGCCAAATTACAAGTGTGCCAGAAATTTTATTTTTGATCATCGCTTCTTTTGCTGCGATTGCTGCAAAGATGATGACTGCCTGACCAGAGTTATGTCCTTCTCCATGTCCCGGTGCACCTTCCACGATCGGGTCTTTATAAGCCACGCCTGGTTTTTGAGATGCTTTCGGGATGCAATCAATGTCGCTTCCCAGTGCTATAACCGGACTGCCATTTCCCCATTTTGCCATCCATGCAGTAGGAATACCAGAGATGCCGCGTTCAATGGAGAAGCCATTTTTTTCTAGAATATTGGTAAGATATTTTGAGGTTTCAATTTCTTGAAATCCCAGTTCACCGAAACTAAAAACCATATCCACCATTTCCTGTACTGCTTTTTCTTTTCCGCTTACAGTTTGAAGTACTTCATTTTTAATGGCGTCAACTTTTTGTTGATGTAGGGTTGTTGATTGTTGCGCTTGCATAAATGTGGATAGTAATGCGCCCATTAGCAAGAATGTTAATGTCTTTAGTTTAGTTCTTAGCATAGTGTTGATTTGCTTAAATATAATTAAAAACAAAAATAGCCCGAATCATTCGGGCCTTTTTAATTGTATTATAATACATTTATTTAATCAACATATATTCTTTCTACTGCATCTTTATATTTTTCCATGATTACTTTTCGTTTCAAATTCATTTTAGGACTGAGTTCTC
>CAIJZG010000074.1 GCA_903825065.1 uncultured Bacteroidota bacterium | reverse complement strand
CCTGCAATTAAATTCAGGCTACTCATTACAACAATTGCATCACTTAACATTCCACCAGTTACCATTTCTGGATAAGCCTGATAATAAATGAAGGATGGTCTGCGGAAATGCAAGCGGAAAGGAGTTCTTCCTCCATCGCTAATTAAATAAAATCCTAATTCACCATTACCACCCTCTACTGAATGATATACTTCCCCTTTCGGCATATCAACTTCACCAATCACTATTTTAAAGTGCCAGATTAAAGCTTCCATTTTTGTATAAACATCTTCTTTCTTTGGCAAATAATATTCGGGAACATTGGCATGAAATACTTCCGCTTCAGCACCTTTAAATTCCTGCACTTTTTTGTATGCTTGATTAAGGATGCTAATGCTCTGCCACATTTCTTCATTGCGAACCAAGAAACGATCATAACTATCTCCGGTTTTTCCAACAGGCACGGTAAAATCGAAATCTTCGTAACTGCTATACGGACTATGCACACGTACATCGTAATCAACTCCTGCAGCACGTAAATTCGGACCTGTAAATCCATAATTCAATGCACGCTCGGCACTAATCGGACCGGTACCAATAGTACGTTCCATAAAAATTCTATTTCTTGTAAATAGATTTTCCAATTCGCGTAAAGCAGCAGGATATTCTTTTAAGAATTTCTCGAGTTTCGTAAACGCTGTATTTGTAAAATTCCTTTCAAAGCCGCCAATACGCCCAATATTAGTAGTAAGACGGGACCCACATATTTCTTCATATATTTCGTAAATTAATTCGCGGAATTGCATGATGTACATGAAACCAGTGTAAGCACCAGTATCTACACCCATGATGGAATTGCAAATCAAGTGATCAGAGATCCTTGATAATTCCATGATGATGATACGTAAATAGTCAACACGTTTTGGAGTTTGTACACCTAATAATTTTTCACAAGTTAAATGCCAGCCCATATTATTAATCGGACTGCTACAATAATTCAACCGGTCTGTAAGTGTAGTGATCTGATATAAAGGTCTACGCTCAGCCAGCTTTTCAAATGCTCGATGAATATATCCTACTGTTTGTTCCGTAGAAATAATTTGTTCCCCATCCAGTTCCATGATGTTCTGAAAAACACCATGTGTGGCAGGGTGTGTAGGCCCTACATTTAAAGTAGTGGTCTGCTTTTCAATAGAACCTTCTGGTAATTTAATATGGTGTTGGTGATGTTCTGTCATATCCAAACCCCAAGGGGCTTATTTATTTTAATTAATCAACTTTTATTTTACCCTCTCCCAAACATTTGATCGTCTTTATCTATACGTGTTTGATCTTCTAATGGATATTCTTTTCTAAGTGGGAAATAATCCATTTCATCCACATTTAAAATTCGCTTCAGATTATCGTGACCTACAAAATTGATTCCAAAAAAATCATAGGTTTCTCTTTCCATCCAATTGGCTGAAGAGAATAATTTACTAGCCGTAAAAATATCTGGAGATAGAATATCCGTATACACTGTTAAACGTATTCTCACATTGTCTTTCAAATTATGCAAATGATACACAACAGCTAATTCACGACCTGGTTGATCTGGATAGTTAACCGCAGTTATATCAGTCAGAAATTGAAAATTCAAATCTGCTTCGTCGTATAAGAATTGTAATACTTTCAAATTTTGATCCTTAACTGCTTCAAAACTAAGCATGCCATAAGGCGAATGAAAATTGGAAACAAGGTCTCCAAATTTTTCAGAAAGTCTTAATTGAATATGTTCTTGTGTTAATGCCATTTCGTTTTTATTATTCTATTCCGTAACTATTCATCAACGCTTTGTATTGCTCACTATTTCTTCTTCTGATACTTTCCTGTCCTACTAAATCCTGAATCTTCATAAATCCATCCAAAACAGCTTCAGGGCGGGGAGGGCAACCAGGTATGTACACATCAACAGGAATCACTTGATCAATACCTTGCAGTACACTATAAGTATCAAAAATACCACCACTACTGGCGCAAGCACCCATAGCTATTACCCATCTAGGTTCTGCCATTTGCAGGTAAACCTGGCGAACTACTGGTCCCATTTTCTTGGAAATAGTACCCATTACCATTAACAGATCGCACTGACGAGGAGAGAAACCTACTCTTTCTGCACCGAAGCGACCCAAATCATAGTGAGATGCCATCGTAGCCATGAATTCAATACCACAGCATGAAGTTGCAAAAGGCAGTGGCCACAAGCTATTTTTTCTAGCCAAACCCACTACATCACTCAGACGAGCTGAAAAGAAACCCTCACCGGCATAGCCTTCTGGAGCTTCCGTCATTGAAATCGACTCCGAAATTTTAGACTCAGTGGGATGTATATTAAATCTTACCGGACGAGACATATATCATTCAAAATTTAAAATTCAAAAATCAAAAGAACATTAGTTTAATAACCTCTAAAACTCAGTTAAGTTCATTTCGAAGCCATCCTAATTAAAGTAAAACTTAATCTTCCCATTTTAGAGCTCCTTTCTTTAGGATATAAATAAATCCTACTAAGAAGAACCCTACAAACATGAGCAAAGCACTAAACCCAGACCAACCTAATTCCCTGAAATTAACAGCATAGGGATAGAAAAAAATGACTTCCACATCGAATAATACAAAGAGTATCGCCACCAGAAAATACTTGATAGCCATTGGCTGACGTGCATTTCCGTGTGATTCGATACCACTGGTAAAGTTTTCGAGCTTATCGTCTGTTTTTCTTTTCGGACCCACCCAAGCGGAAAGTCCAATCATTGCAGCCACAAATCCCACTGCAAAGATCAATTGGATCCCAATGGGAAGGTAATTTGCTGCAGAATTTGATTCGTTAACATCCAATAAAAGTGAAATCCAATTCATGAGAAGCGTTTAAAGTGCTGCAAAAATAAGCCTGTATGAGATATAAAAGAAAAACTCCCCAAAATAGGAGAGCTTTTCTTTTCAATTCTTAAGAAATAAGACATAAATAATGTTATTTAAGTCGATTCTCATTATTTCTTAGCCTGAGGTTTGGTATAATAATCTATATTTTTCTGAAGTTCTGCTTTTACCCCCACCGCAAACTTGTTATTATCATCTGTGGCATCTGGATATTTTTGTAACATGCTATCAGTCACTAATAATCCTTTTTGGCATAAATCTAAAAACTGATCAACTGCAGGAGTTCTTGTACCATCACTCTTAACTTTAAAATCAGGACTTTTCTTTAAGCTATTAGTTTTACTGATATAGTAAAGAATACTGTAATATTCATTTAAGAAAATATCTTTCTTAAATTTTTCTTTATTAACTACTGTATAAACCGAATCAAGATATTGCAAATACTCTACTCCTTTACCGCTTGTAGTATCGGGGTCTGAAGCTATTGCTGCTTTTTTGTAAAAACTATAAGGCTGAGGCTTATCAGGATAAGCAGTCATATATTTTTTAGCCAATTCAATCGCTTGAGGAATATCCTTTGCATTTACAGCTGCACTAGTAAGTCGATAGTAGTCACCTTCGCCCATTGCTCCTTTAGCGTCAACCACTTTTCTCATCCAAACCAATTGGTCTTTGTACATTTTGGCTTTACTATAAATATCAGCTGCCTGATTCATATAGTTTAATTTATTAACCCGAGAAGTATCGTTAGCAATAGCTTGTTCTAAGTAACCAACAGCTTGTGCTTCATTACCTGGAAACTTAGATAGTAATTTTACAGCCAAATCATAATCTGTTGATTGAATATCCAATTTTGCATTAAAGAACTTTAGAACATTATCTTTTGCTGATAGTGAATCGCCTAAACGATCATAGTTGTAGGCATACAGCAAACTTAAACGAGGAACTGCGGCTACGCCACCAGCTGAAGCTTCAATTTCTTTTGCTTTAGCTAAAGACTCAGCATATTTACCTGCACGGAATAAATACTCTGCATAAAAGAAGTCGTTCAAAGGATCTTTATCAGCATATTTCAAAAAGTCATCTAAATACCCTTTTGCTTTAACAACATCTCTATTAGCATAATAATTAAATAATTCTAAATAAGGTGCAGGAAAAGCAGGCTCTGCCTGAATGGCACCATTGAAGAATAATTCTAAAGACTCTTTATTATTCTGACTTTGATAAATTTTACCTGTGCGCCAAAGAGCTCTGCCACTTTTAGTGTCACGAAGATTGGCTTCCTGGAAAGCTTTTACAGCTTCTCCACCATTTTCTCCGCCCATTTTCAAATAACAAACACCCATATTAATATAAATATCAGGATTGTTCAGGTCGATAGTAGATGCTTGCTTTAATTTTTCAACACCATAGGCAGGGTCTCCTGTAGTAGAACTACCCAAAGAATTAGCATACCCGATTGCATTCAAAATGGTAGCACTAGGTTTTCCTTTGTTTTTGCCTTTAGTTTCTGTTGTTGTAGTTATAGCCTGCTCAAACTTTTGTTTAGCAGCATTTACATTATTTCCGTCCAAAATATCCAAGGTTCCCTGACCTACCCAAATTAAAGGGTCGTTCACTCCATCTTGTAATGCTTTCTGATAAAGGGCTCTAGCAGATGCAACTCCTTCTTTAGACAACGCTTCTCTGTTTTTTGCTACATAGGCAATCCCCAACCAATAAATTGCCTGCGGATCTTTGGGATTCGCATCATAGGCTTTTTGTAACACCGCCTTAGCACTATTGTTTTTATACACGTACTGTAACAATTTAACACCCTCCTGAACGGATTGTGCCATCGCACACTGAATTAAAAACAGTGCTGTTAACATCATCGATACGATCTTCTTCATTGGTCGAAATTTATAATTGTTGCTTTAATCTGACTCTTTAATTTTCCCTGATCTTATTTTGAAATTCATTTTTGCTGGAACAAGGAGTGCTCTTTTAAAAATCAATTGCCCTCTTTCGAGGCTCATGAAATTCATGAAACCCGTTCCTAATCCTGCTGAATTTTCTTTCAAAATATAATACAATGGTCTTGGTAATGGATACTGTGCATATGAAATTGTTGCCTGTGAAGGCTTTGCGAACAATCCCTTTTCTACACACCGTACGCATTCTATCAATGCCAATCGAATTTTTTTCAAGTTCTCTATCTGTTTCGGGTCATAACTATCACCCACCCAACTTAATCCCACAAATCCAACTACATTTTCATTTTTAGAAACGATATCAATTACATCATCACTATTTTTAGAAGCAACAACGTTAGCGCCAAAATCTGCGCCTTTTAAAACTGAATCTTTCAAAAAACGAACAGTACTTGTAGCATTTTTCCCGTCCATCACAGCCATTTTTTTGCTTTTGCCGCTTAGAATGTTTTTCAAATCATTGATCGTAAAAACACTATCCGCTGATGCATGATTTACAATCACTGCCACTGCATCATATGCAAGAACAGCAAATTGCGGACGGTAACCCAAACTTGATTCAAAGATCGAAGATTCTTTTTTCGATAGCCCCCTAGCAATTAATATCATTCTAGTGCTATCGTTCTGTAAGTCTTTTAAACACTCTACTTCGGGCTTATAACTCGCGATTATTTTGGTCTCTGGAAAGGAAGAATGAAATACTTTTATCTGTTCTTCCATTACAGGCTTAAAACTTTCGTCAACACTTATTCGGATGGTTCCTTTATTAGGTGTATCCCGATCGTCTATTGCCCCTACCTTACCCTTACAGGCCGCAAAGAAAAGCAAAACAGCTAAAATCAAAAAACTATGTTTTATCCTTTCCTTCATCTCTAATAATCTCTCTTTATACCCCTATACAATCTAAACCCACCATACAAAATGCAAACGCCCCCAAATAGGTATCTACCTGTGTCGTCCAACCTCATGATTTGCTCAATTTTTAACCTTTCGGCAAAAAACATTACAAAAGCCATCCCTAAGATTAACAAGGCCATTGCAAGGTCATATGTCATCTTCATTAATGTATAACCATTCTTCTGTCTATCTCTAAAACTCTCTTGCATGTATCATCTAATTGAACAGGGTGAGCAATTTAGTCAATAATTGCATTGGGTAACCTAAAAAAGGCCTGCAATTCAAAACAAAAACCTTGTTTTATACTAAGATTCGAAAATTTATTAATTCCATAACTAAAAAACAATAAATAAACTAATATTCGTTAGTAAAATAAATGAAGAATAAGAAGTAAAAAGTGAGGAGTGAAGAAACAGTGAAATGTAGAGGGAGAGTAGCTAAACCTTTCAGTTTACTTATATTTGCCGCGATTAGAATTAGTATATGAGCAAACCTAGTTTACCACAGGGCACCAGAGATTTTAGCGCAAGTGTTGTTAGAAAAAGAAATTATATTTTTCAAACGATTCGTTCTGTGATGGAGAGCTATGGTTTTCAACCATTGGAAACACCAGCCATGGAAAATCTCGATACTTTGATGGGAAAGTATGGAGAAGAAGGAGATAAACTGATTTTTAAAATACTGAATAACGGACTCGATAATCCAGCGAAACTCGATCAGTCAAAACTCGAATTCGATAAAATACTTGCAGGAAAAAACACGAAGGGTTTAACAGAACGAGCACTACGGTACGATTTAACTATACCATTTGCCAGATATGTTGCCATGAATCATGCACAACTCACCATGCCTTTTAAACGGTACCAGATTCAACCTGTATGGAGAGCCGATCGTCCTCAAAAAGGACGCTACAGAGAGTTCTATCAGTGTGATGCAGATGTGGTAGGGAGTTATTCTTTATTAAATGAAGTGGAATTAGCCAATTTATATGCAGAAGTGTTTAATCAATTAGGCGTGGATGTAACCATTAAAATGAATAACCGAAAAATTTTAGCAGCATTGGCTGAAATATGTGGTGGTGCAGATAAAATGGTAGACATCACGGTTGCAATTGATAAATTGGATAAGATCGGCTTAGAGAAAGTTAAGGAAGAATTGAGTGGAAGAGGTTTGAATGAAAATCAAATTAATACTATCGAAACTTATTTGCAGATCGATGGTTCAAATGAGGAAAAAATTATTGCACTTAAAAAATTAATTGGCGAAAACGAAACTGGCATTAAAGGAATAACAGAATTGCAATGGGTTTTAAGTTATCATCAACACAATTTTGTTAGTAAGCATTTACAAGCCGATTTTACTTTAGCAAGAGGACTTAATTATTATACTGGAATCATATTTGAAGTAAAAGCAAATAATGCTCAGATGGGTAGCATTGGAGGAGGTGGACGATACGATGATCTTACCGGAACATTTGACGTTCCCAATATTCCAGGTGTTGGCATTTCTTTTGGTGTGGACAGAATTTATGATGTGATGGAAGAACTCCAACTTTTCCCCGCTGAAGTACAAACAGGCACCAAAGTTTTATTTTTTAATTTAGGTGATGCCGAGTGCAGGGCTGCTTACACACTGGTCCAAACCCTTCGCAGCAAGGGTATTTCGGCTGAATTATATCACGAGAACAGCAAGTTTGATAAGCAATTCAAGTATGCAGATAAAAAACAAATTCCTTACGCCGTAATAATTGGCAGTAAGGAATTGTTGGAGAATTCTGTGGTGATTAAAAATCTAATGACTGGCGAACAGCAAAACTTATCTAATAGCGAATTGCTTTCTTTCGCTTTTTAAAAATAATTGACGATCGATCAAAGCAACTGGAGGTGTTTCCTTTACCCCTTCAATATGATAACCCATTACATCAATGATCACTCCATTGACTTTGTTATCAGCATTACGCGTGTATTTGCCTGTACCCTGATATTCTGGTATTGCAAAAGAATCTGCAGAAACTCTTTCAATAGTTCCAGATCCTTTATCCGAACTAAAACTCAATTTTCCAGCTTCAGCAGTTACTGTTACATAAGAAACAATGCTACCTTCTGGAAAATTAAATTTTCCTATATACTGTGCTAAGCTGTCTTGTGCTTTTGCAGAAAACCCAATTGCTAAAAAAGCAATAAATAAGTAGGTGATTTTTTTCATATGGTGATTCTTTTATGGTGTTTTGTTTAAGGAAATGAAAATAATATTTATTTCCTAAGTTATTATACCATTAATAAAAATTTAAAGCCCTTCATAAATGACAGCTGCTCCCTGCCCCACTCCTACACACATGGTTGCTAAACCATACCGAGATTTTGTACGATACATTTCGTGCAATAAAGTGGTAGAGATTCTAACACCGCTACAACCTAAAGGGTGACCAAGCGCAATCGCACCGCCATTAACATTCACTTTTCCTGGATCTAATTCCAATTCTTCGATACAAGCCAGGCTTTGTGAGGCAAATGCTTCATTCAATTCTATCAAATCAAGATCTTGGATTTTCAGATTAGCTCGAAGTAAAGCTTTTTCTGTTGCCAACACCGGGCCCATCCCCATTATCGCAGGATCTACACCGGCAACACCCATACTTACTATTCTTGCCATGGGTTGTAAATTAAACAGCTTCACTGCTTCTTCACTAGCTAATAACATAGCCGCAGAACCGTCATTTATTCCCGATGCATTTCCAGCAGTTACTGTGCCATCACTACTAAATGCAGGTTTTAATTGCGCCAACTTTTCTAAAGATGTTTGTCGGGGATGTTCATCCTCATTGAACCAAGTAATCAATCTGTCTTCTGTCATCAATTCAACGGCCGCCAATTCATCATCCCATTTATTAGCATCTTTCGCTGCAAAATATTTTTCCTGAGAAGATAATGCGAAGGCATCCTGTGCCTCTCTGCTTATTTTCCATTGTTTAGCTACATTTTCTGCGGTTTCACCCATTGAATAAGGATGATATTGCTCTGCCAATGCCTTATTTACAAAACGCCAGCCCATCGTGGTATCAAAGGTTTCTACTTTTCTGTTCCACGCTGAAGCAGATTTTGCTGTAACAAAAGGCGCCCTGGTCATACTTTCTACACCAGAAGCAATATAAAATAATCCTTCAT
>CAIJZG010000073.1 GCA_903825065.1 uncultured Bacteroidota bacterium | reverse complement strand
GATTCAAATTTTGTTGCATCGGAAATTCCGGCCATTAAATTTATTACAGAGGCATTTGTTTGATCTGTACTTTGTAATCCAAAGAAGAATATTTTTCTCTCCAAGTTTATGCCTGCATCATCTTTGATCTCATAAAAATGTTTTCTATCTGCAGTATCTACAGCATTTCTCTGAAATAATCTATTAATCAAAGTGTCCATATTAATGCCAGATTTCTCTAACTTATCATGGAGATTTTTGGGATCAATCACTAAAACTGCACTGGCATCTTTAGGAATATATTTTGCCTCATTTGGGGATGGGTTATTACATGAGG
Source organism: uncultured Bacteroidota bacterium (assembly GCA_903825065.1). GTDB lineage: Bacteria > Bacteroidota > Bacteroidia > Chitinophagales > Chitinophagaceae > Sediminibacterium. Next base: position 7,369 of record CAIJZG010000073.1, on the reverse strand, counting down.
TTATTAAACTAATAATTAAAATGAATCCTAGAAAAAAACGAAAAGGAGCTTGCATATTTTTCATTTGAACAAATTGTATAGCTAAGTTACAGTATCATGCCAAATGCCCTACTGCAATTGTATTTACTTCAAAATTGACTGATAAACGGCTTCCTGAATGGTTGGTCGTATATTCATTTGGCTCAATTTATTATTATTTCTTGTAGGGGTTACTCGATTTGATAAAAATATATAAATCAATTTCTGCTTAGGGTCAACCCAAACACAGGTACCAGTAAAACCAGTATGTCCGAAAGTTTCGGGCGATACACTTGCACTTGGATAAGGATCTTTTCTGGTAGAATTGTCTTTTTCAGGTTTGTCAAATCCCAAGCCTCGGCGACTTATTTCACTATTATAGGCAGTAAATAAATCAATTGTTTCTTTTTTCAAAAGTCTAATGCCGTTCAACTCGCCTCCGTTTAAAAGCATTTGATAAAGTTTAGCTAAGTCATATGCATTACTGAAAAGTCCGGCATGACCCGCAACACCTCCAAACATTGCTGCTCCTTCGTCGTGTACATCTCCACGGATTAATTGTTGACGGAAATGTTTTTCTTCTTCTGTTGGAACAATATTTCCTAAGGGAAATCTTTCCCTTGGTTTAAAACCAGTGGTTGTCATTTGAAGGGGTTCATAGAAATTAATTCTTGCGTATTCGTTCAAAGTAACACCACTAACTGCTTCAACGATTTTACCAAGAAATATGAAATCATTATCGCTATAAATATAATGGCCAGAAGGCGTTAGTTTACTGGTAACAATTCTGTGATACAAACTATCTTCATAATCGTTCCGAACATATAAGTCTTCTGCAGCTCTAAACTGATGAGTTGCATCTTTAACCTTGCTAAAGTAAGCCGGGTTAGGAATTCCAGTAACGGTATCTATCACGTCTCTATAAAATGGGATAAAAGGGTTTAAACCGGCCTGATGTAATAAAACATCTTTGAGTTTTATAGGAGCTTTATCGCTTCCTTTAACCCATGGAAGATAATCTCCTAAAGTTTTCTGTAAATCAATTTTTCCTTCTTCATATAATTTCATGATAGAAACTGTTGTGGCCGAAACCTTTGTAACAGAAGCGAGATCATAAATCATATCCTTATTAATAGATTCTTTGTTATCAAAATTTGTAAAACCGAAAGCTTTATTATATGCGATTTTACCATCTTTGGCAACAAGTACTACACACCCTGGCATTGCTGCTTTTGCAATACCATTGTAAGCAATTGAATCAATCTTTTTCAAAATATCTTCGTTTAATCCAACTGCTGCAGGATTTGTATTTGGTAAGAATTGATTATAAACTATTCCATCACCTACTTTTAATTCCTCACAAACAGTAACTGGAAGTTTTCCTTTGGCATCAAATTTACCTTTCAATAAATCTGCAGCTGCATCTTGTGTAATTAAATCATCTTCATAACAAGCCACTAGATTTTTAGCATTACACAGATATTTTAAGGCATAAGGATTGCCAAATACAAAATTGATGCAATTGAATTGTTGAACTTTTTTTAATAAATCGATAGTATTATCTGAAAGACCAAAATTATTTGCCGGTCTGCGACTATAGTTGTGAAGGCCTATAACTACAGCATCATAAGTAGCAAGGACTTGCATAAGGCTATCAATCTTTGTGGATGAATCTTTAATACTGAAAAGAAGCACATCTGCTTTGAAGTCGAGTAATAGTCTAGTTGCAAACTCATTACTTTTATCAATGCCGATCCCTAAATAGGCAACTTTTTTTGCTCTCAAAGGCAAGAGGGAAGTAGATGAACTTTTTAATAAAGAAATTGCGTTTTTTGCAAGAAGTTCTTTAATGTGATTTGTTTTTTCATTCAAATCGTTCAGTAGGTTTGTAGTATCAATTTTATTCAAATGATTTAATCCTAAATTATATTTAACTAGTAATACTTTTTTTACTTTTTCATTGATATCATCCCAGCTTAATTTTCCATCAGCGATTGCCTGTTTCACAGCCGCTATGCTTCCGGGAACATCACCAGGTAAACACAACAAATCGTTTCCTGCAATTAATGATCTTGCGGAAATTTCACCCTTCGGAAAATATTTAGCAACGCCTTGCATTTCTAAAGCATCTGTAAAAATGAGGCCTTTGTATCCTAATTCTGTTTTCAGTAAACCAGATACAGTTTTAGCTGATAAACTGGTAGGAAGATTTGTTGTGGTATCGATTGCAGGAACAGATAAATGCGCTACCATAATACTTCCAACACCAGCCTTAATTATTTCTCTAAATGGATATAATTCCAAATCATCTAATTGTGGTCTTGTTTTATAAATAACCGGAAGGTCTTTATGTGAATCAACTGCAACATCTCCATGCCCAGGAAAATGCTTAGCAGATGCAAGAACCCTAGATTGTTCCATTCCTTTCATATAGGCTATTCCGTATAAAGCAACTTTGTATTTGTCTTCGCCAAAACTCCGATCGTTAATAACCGGATTCATAGGATTATTATTTACATCCACATCTGGTGCAAAATTCACTTGAATGCCTAAGCGTTTACATTGCTCACCAACAGCTACTCCAAATTCATAAATCAAATTTGCATCTGGTACTGCACCCATCATTAATTGTCTTGGATAATTAATAACACTGTCCAATCGCATTCCCAAACCCCATTCCCCATCTATAGAAATCATTAATGGGGTTTTAGCAATTTTTTGATAATAATTTGTAAGGATTGCCTGACGAATTGGTCCGCCTTGGAAAAAGCAGATGCCTCCCACATTATATTTTTTTATTTGTTCAACTACTTCAGCTACATGATCTGGCCCTAAATTGCTATGTGCACGAATAATCATCAATTGTGCTATTTTTTGATCATCAGAAAGCTTTCTAAATTTTTTATTTACCCAACGTTTTGCAGCAGGAGATTGCATGTAGAAAGTCTGTGCGAAGGAACTCATGTGTAATAAAACACAGAAAAAAATGGAGCTGGACAGGAGTAATTTCTTCATATGGAAAAATTCGGTCAACAAGATAATCAAAATAAAAAAGTCGAAGCATTGTTTGCTTCGGCTTTTATTCTTGGAAGTGCAATTAAGCTTGGGTAGCATCAGTTTCGTCTTCAGCTTCAGTTAATTTAAAATCAACTTCATTAGCTTTTAATATTACAAACCACTTCACCATTTTCTTCATATCACTCGAATAAACCCTTTCAAAATCAATATCCGCGTATACTTTTGAGAAATAAGATTTCACTGCAGCAGCATCTTTGTCTGAAGGTACAGTTTCTGAACTATTGTTCATTGCCTGAAATACTTCAACAAGATTCACATTTTCACGAACGGTATACACTTCAATGCTTTCCAAATGTGAAAAATTATGAACACGACTACTTACAAATTTTGTGGTTTTATCGTCGAGCGATTTTACAATGGCTCCATCGGTTTTACTACCAACTAGTTCAAACAAACCGGACATTCCGGTAATAGAAATCAATTTACTATACTGCATTAGTTCAATATTTAAGAGTTGCAAAGTAAAGATAAAAAGAGCGATCTACCATTTTACTATGTTTTCATCAACTTTTTTATCTAACTTATTATTCAAAATCAGGTGGTTAGATCTTTTAAAACTGCATCAAGTCTGGCTGTTAAGTCTTCATAATTGGTAAATCCCCTAGCTAATAAATGAAATTTTGTTTCAGATACTTGAATCAAGACACAAGGGAATCCGGTTACCTGCAATTGCTTGCAAAGTTGAAACTCATAGTGTGCTTGCTCTTTAAAAACATCGCTGGCTAGTTTGTCATAAAACATTTCCTCATTGATGCTGTATTTTTCTAAAAGGTGTCTATATGCTTCTTTGTCGGTTAGATCTCTTCCTTCAAAATGGAGCGCATATTGTAAATCAGAAGCAAACTCAACCTGTCTATTAGGATATAATTCTTTAAAAATACATAGAGCAATTGCCGGCATTTCTGAGTTCGGGAACCAATCGCTTAGATCTGGATTTTTTATATGCCACAAATAGTCGGCACCGAATTTTATTCCTGTTGTTGCTTCTACAGTTGGATATGCTTTATCAATAAAACTAGCTGTAACACTTATGGGTACTGGTTTTTCAGGCGTTATCATACCACCAGAAAGTACTTCAAATGGTATAAGGTTTCCATATGTTTCAGCTAATTTTTTTATCACAGGACTAAAACCATAGCACCATCCACAATAAGCATCATAACAATAAAAAATAGTAGGTTTCATAGGGCAAAGTTAATTGAAAGCAGTTTTTGTTACTCCTTCTTCAATCATTTTAACTTTTGTATTAGCTTCTAAAGCAGATAGCAAATATTATTTTTCTACCTTTGGCTTATTAGAAAAAAAATCAAATTAACCATATGCCAGGTTTTGAACTATTTGGTGCCGAAGAACGAAAAGAAGTTAATGATGTTTTGGAAACAGGGATCCTGATGCGTTATGGATTTGATGGTCCAAGAAAGGGTATTTGGAAAGCATTAGAGCTTGAAAAAGCCATTACAGAAGTCTTTGGATGCAATTATGCGCATCTAACAAGTAGCGGCACAGCTGCTCTAACCACTGCCATGTCTGCATTAGGTATTGGTGCTGGTGATGAAGTAATTATGCCTTGTTTCACATTTGTAGCATCCTTTGAAGCAGTTTTAAGTGTAGGAGCTGTTCCGATTTTAGTAGATATTGATGATACATTAACCTTGGATCCAGCAGCTGTAAAAGCGGCTATCACTCCAAGAACAAAGTGTGTGATGCCTGTACATATGTGTGGAAGTATGGCTGATCTGGATGCTTTGAAAGCAATTTGCGCTGAACACCAGTTAATTTTATTGGAAGATGCCTGTCAGTCTATTGGCGGCACTTATAAAGGGAAATCTTTAGGAACTATTGGAGATGCAGGTACTTTTTCTTTTGACTTTGTAAAAACCATTACTTGTGCGGAAGGAGGGGTTGTGATGACAAATAATAAGGATGTATTTGTGAAGAGTGATGGTTATACAGATCATGGCCACGATCATTTAGGTGTTGATAGAGGAGCAGATCTGCATCCATTTATTGGATATAATTTTAGAATCAGTGAATTACATGCTGCAGTTGGTTTAGCACAGATTAGAAAGCTAGATAATTTTCTTGCTATACAAAGAAGAAATAACAAAGCCCTACGTACTTATTTAGAAGCTATTCCTGAAGTGAGTTTTCGTAAAATACCTGATGAATCGGGTGATAGCTGTTCTTTTTTAAGTTGGTTTTTACCAACTGAAGGACTTACGAAGGCGCTTGTTGCTGAATTGAAAGAACAAGGTATACTTGCGGGTAATTTTTATTGGTTCGTCAATAACTGGCACTATATCAGTAAATGGGATCACTTAAAAAATGCGGTGACTTTAAATCCTGCTTCTGCCATTCAGAAGGAGCACTTATTGGCTTTGCAACAAACTCAATTTCCCGCAAGCGATGCAATTATGGGACGTTGTATTTCAACTGCCATTAGTTTATTATGGACTGATGAACAGATTAAAGATAAAGGAGAAAAATTAGCTGCGGCTATTAGAAAAGTTATTGGAAAGTCTTAAGCTGTATGTCATTAAGTCAATCGCTTCAACAGAAATTATTACAAAAGCTATCTCCACAACAGATTCAGTTAATGAAGTTGTTGCAGATTCCCACAGCTAATTTGGAAGAAAGGGTTAAAGAAGAATTAGAAGAGAATCCTGCATTGGAAATGGATGAAGAGGGGAGTGATGATGAATTTGGAGAAGACTCACAGGATTCGATTGATGATTCTAGGGATGATGAACCAATAGATGGAAGTGAAGACGATTATGAGAATGCGGACATGACTGAATATATTATTGACGACGATGGAGAGATAGCCGACTACAAAACACGGGATGATAATTATCCTGAAATGGATGATCAGAAAGTGATGCCAATTAGAGTCGAAACTACTTTTCATGATTTAGTGGTGGATCAATTGGGCATGCTTGAACTTGATGAAAGAAGATTTAAGATCGCTGAGCAAATAGTAGGTAGTTTGGATGATGATGGTTATTTGAGAAGAGAGTTATCTTCCATTGCAGATGATCTTGCATTTCGACAAAGTATGGTGGTTGAGGAAAAGGAAATTGAAGAACTGCTCGAACAGATTCAACAATTTGATCCAGCTGGAATTTGTGCCAGAAATTTACAGGAATGCCTGTTGTTACAATTGAAAAGAAAATTAGGAGAAGGTAAAAGTGTAGCCCTTGCCATTCAAATATTGAGCAAATATTTTGAAGAGTTCACTAAAAAACATTATGAAAAAATTCAGCACAATTTAAATTTAAACGACGAGCAAATAAAGGAGGTGATCAATCAGATCATAAAATTAAATCCGAAACCTGGTGGTAATATTGGAGAGATTAATAAGGCTGAAAGTTATATTATTCCTGACTTTTATATTATCAACAATAATGGCAGGTTAGAGTTGAGTTTAAATGCGAGAAATGCTCCAGATCTGCGTATTAGTGAAGGTTATCGAGATATGCTAAAAGATTATGAAAAGGGTAGTAAGAAAGATAAACGTCAGAAAGAAGCGGTGTTATTTATCAAACAAAAAATTGATTCCGCAAAATGGTTCATCGATATGATAAAGCAAAGGCAAGAAACTTTGATTAATACGATGAGTGCAATAATTAGTCACCAAGAAGAATTCTTTTTAACAGGTGATGAAACTAATATGCGCCCAATGATTCTCAAAGATATTGCTGAGATTACTGGATTAGATATATCTACCGTAAGTAGGGTTGCTAATAGCAAATTTGTACAGACAGAATTTGGAACGTATCGATTGAAATTTTTCTTTAGTGAATCTTTAAGTACCGATAGTGGGGAAGAAGTAAGTACAAGAGAGGTGAAGAAAATTCTTAATGATATTATTGAAGGGGAAGACAAACGTAAGCCACTAAGTGATGAGATTTTGACAGATATGTTACAAGGGAAGGGATATAATATCGCCAGAAGAACGGTAGCAAAATATCGGGAACAATTAAATGTGCCTGTTGCAAGGCTACGTAAAGAGTTATAATGATTCAGGAAAAAACAATTCAAGCAGAAAATAAAAAAGACACTTCCAATAAGGTTGTTAGCCCAATAGTAAAATGGCTAGCTACTATCGTTTCTTATATTTTTCATCCTTTGTTTATTCCAACTTATGTTTTTCTTTTTTTGTTAAAAGCATTTCCCTATGAGTTTGCAGACATTACAGATTGGCAATTACAAATGCGTTTATTTGGTGTTTTTTGGTTAACAGCTTTTTTCCCAGCTTTTGCTGTTTTTCTAT
>CAIJZG010000072.1 GCA_903825065.1 uncultured Bacteroidota bacterium | reverse complement strand
TATTGAACCAACACCAGTTATTGAAACAACTGATCAATAAAGTGAATAACTATGGATACCGTAGAAGCTCGTCTCTATGAAACGGAGAAAAACTTTACTGTACATGAAGCTATTTGTGCTGAACGCTATGAAGGTATTCAAGAAGCATTTGAAAAAGGTACAAAACGGATGCAAAAGATTGAATATCTTTTATATGCAGTAATAGCATCAGTGCTGTTTGGGCCTAGTTTTGCCGCACAACTTTTAAAGCATTTTATAGGGTAAAACAAAAAGTGTTGTATGCCAGACCCATTTGGATTATCCGAAGGAGCAAAGACTCTAAGCGGTAGCCTTGATGCTAGTCGAGAGGCTAGTAAAGGACTATCTAAAAGCATAGAAGGAATTCAACAAGATGGTTTAGATGTAGCTCAAAAAAAAGCGCACGAGAGACGCAGAGCATTACGAGAAGCAGAGCATAAAAAAGAAACAGCATTAATAAAAGCATTAGAAGATTGGAAACAAAAGAAACAAATAAGTGAAAAAGAAGCAAATCTTAAAATTGATTTTGTAAAAAAATATGGCGCAAAAGAATGGGAAGCAGTTTTAAAGATTAAATTGGATATTGAAAATATGGAGCGCAAAAACAATGAAGAATTTCAGCATGATTTAAAAGAAGTTAGGAAAGTGCAGTTTTATTGTTTTGCAGTAGCCGCTTTAATAGCTTGGTATTTGACTTGGGGTTATAAAATATGAATGAAATAATGACTCATTTATTAACTGGTAAAGATAACAAAACGCATGACATTGCTAGATGGGCATGGATGTTAGGGTTTTTACTAGTAGGCATATCAGCCATTTATTTAATTTATGCAGGCAAGGAAATTAGTCTTACAGAATTAGCTGGCGCATTAGGAATCATATCGGGTTCAGGCGCGGCTTCCGTAGCTGGTAAACAACTTTCAGGTGCCGAACCAAATGTTCCCCCTTCCAATTAGCACTTACCTTTATATTGCTATTGCTCTTGGGACAGCATTTATTACCCATCGAGTAGATGGTTATTATTCAGAAAAAGAGAAACTTGAAGCTATTCAACATGTAGTTGAGGTTCAAACTAAAGTGGTGAATGATCAAGCAGTAATATCTCAAAAAACGCAAAAGGATAAAGATGATCTGCAAACTAAGTACGATTCTGCTATTGCTGACTTGCGTGGGGTGCGCCAGCACTCCAGCACCACAGATAATCAACCCACCACCCCTGCAATATCAAGTCAAGGACTCCGATTACTGGAGCCAGATGCAGAAGTTCTTATCGGGTTTGCAAGACAATGCGAAGCCACAGAAATAGAACGAAATGATGTTATTAATAAATATAACGCTTTAATGGTGAGTAAATGAAAGAGAACTATCAATCTTCACTAAATCATGTCCTTCAAAGCGAAGGATTATGGTCAGATAATCCAGCCGACCCCGGTGGTGCGACGATGAAGGGTATTACCCTTAACACCTACCGTTCATGGAAGGGTAATCCCCATATCACCAAGGATGAGTTAAAAGCGATTCCTGACCAAGATGTCCACGATTTATACAAGCAAAACTACTGGGACAAAATTAAGGGCGACGACCTGCCTTCAGGGGTGGATTATGCGGTTTTTGACTCCGCAGTGAACATGGGTGTGGGTAGAGCCTCAAAGCTGATCCAGACTGCTGTAGGAGTGACCGCAGATGGGGTGATAGGTAATGGCACTTTGGAAGCCATCAAAAACGCCAATCAAACGGATTTGATTGAGAAATTTAGTGCTGAGAAGCAAGCTTTCTACCAAAGTCTTCCGACATTTGGAACCTTCGGTAAAGGGTGGTTAAATCGTGTTGCACAAGTAAAAACTGTATCTGAATCTATGGTTGCATAAGTGACCTTGTGAGATTGTCAACCTGATGGGAAAATAGACACAACAATGGGAAAAAAATGGCAACCATAACAACTGTCGCTACTACACCGTCATGGGTGATGACTTATGATAGTTTGACTCTGATCGTTCTTCAATACTTAGAGCGTTCAGACCAAGCTACGATTAATGCCATCCCGACATTTATTACTTTAGCTGAATTTGAAATTGCTCAGGAAATCAAGACTTTAGGGCAGTTGCAAATTGCTAGTGCGACGATGACATCAGGTAATCCTGTACTTCAAAAACCATCACGCTGGCGCAAAACAGTATCGTTCAACATCACCAACACTAGTGGAGTTAGATCTCCAGTATTGCTTAGGAAGTACGAGTATCTAACCAATTATTCGACTAATAACACTGTTACGGGCGTTCCCTTGTATTACTCAGATACAAGCTGGGACTTTTGGTATGTAGCTCCCACTCCTGATCAAGCATACAGTTTTGAGGTTCTTTACTATGAAAGAATTGAACCACTTAGTTCATTAAACCAAACAAACTGGTTGACTCAAAATGCACCAAACGCGATGTTGTTTGGAACATTGTTGCAAGCAATGCCTTTTCTTAAAAATGACCAACGCCAGATATTCCAACAAAAGTACTTAGAGGCAATCAAGTCTCTCAAGGATGAGGATGTATCAAGAGTTGCTGATCGTCAATCAATTGCCGTGGATAGCTAAAAATGACCTACTATGTAAACCCCTATACAGGCTCTACTATCAACCCATCTCAGGTGGGTTACGAGAGTTTGACAATCAGCCAAAGTACAACTTTACAATGGCCTATCAACGGTAATAACGCAAATATTGTTGCGAACATTATTGAGGTTACTGCTACCGCACCCAACCTTAATTTGATTTTGCCACCTGCAACGCAAGTATCACCGGGTCAAGCCTTCATTATCAGAAACCTTGGTACAAATGCTCAATACTCATTTACGGTAACTGACAATTCAGGTAATACGATTCAAACCGTACCAGTATCTCCTACTAGTACAACTACCAACACCTATTACATATACCTTACCAATAACTTAACTGTAAATGGTATTTGGTCATCAATTTCATTAGGCATTGGTACATCTTCTGCAAGCGCATCTGCACTTGCTGGATTGGGTCTAAAAGCTATCAATACGACCTTAAATACCAATACTGTAGTGTCTTTGGTATCTTCGGCATACACATTTACATCTAATGATAGAGCCGCACTTTATGTCTGGACGGGTGGTGCTGGCACGATAACTTTACCTACTGTAGGTAGTGTTAATGCTGGCTGGTACACAATTGTAAAGAACGATGGTGCAGGTATTTTGACTGTATCAGCGCAAGGTTCCAGTTATATTGACAATGTATCAACACAGACATCAGTTCAAATTCAGATTGCAAACTCTAGCGTTTTTGTAACGGATGGAACCAACTGGTTTACCTATGCTTTAGCACAACAGAATGTATTTAATTACACACAATTGTTGTTGAGCTTAACGGGTAATACCAATGCAACGGTTACTTTGACCGCCGCTCAAGCTAAAAATG
>CAIJZG010000071.1 GCA_903825065.1 uncultured Bacteroidota bacterium | reverse complement strand
TGACATTAAATTAATCAATAAAGAATTAAAGAAATTTCCTGACAATCAAAAGCAATCTGCAGTGATTGCAGCATTGCGAATAGTTCAGACGAGACATGGATGGCTTTCTCATGAACATATTTCAGATGTAGCAAATTACCTTGGTATGCCAGAAATTGCAGCTATGGAAGTTGCAACGTTTTACAACATGTTCAATTTAGAATTTAAAGGTAAATATCAGATTACTGTATGTACAAATATTTCATGCATGCTAAGAAATTCAGCTGAGATTGTGAATCATTTAGAAAAAAAATTAGGAATTGGTTTTGGTGAAGTTACTAAAGATAAAAAATTCTCTCTCAAAGAAGGTGAGTGTATGGGTGCATGTGGTGGCGCGCCTTTATGTTTAGTAAATAATCATACAATGCATGAGCATTTAACTATTGAAAAAATTGACAAGCTCATAGCGGGCCTTAAATAAATGGTAAAGCAAATCGATATTATTAAACCATCTAAAATTTTTCCAAACCAAGATCTGGTTTGCTTGAGAACTATGGTGCATGAAAATCCTGGTTCAATTGATACTTATTTGAAAATGGGGGGTTACGAACAGCTTAAAAAAATTATCAAAATGAAGGTTAAGCCAGAAGCTATTTTGGCTGAATTAAAAATTTCAGGATTAAGAGGTCGTGGTGGAGCAGGTTTTCCTACTTCAATCAAATGGTCTTTTATGTCTCGCGATTACGATGGCATTAAATATCTTGTTTGTAATTCCGATGAAGGAGAGCCGGGCACATTTAAGGATCGAGATATCTTAAGATATAACCCACACCAACTTATTGAGGGTATGGCAATAGCAGCGTATGTCATGGGAACGCGTGTAGGGTATAACTATATTCATGGAGAAATTTGGTACGAATATGAGCTTTTTGAAAAAGCGCTCGACGAAGCAAAGGCTCACGGCTTCCTTGGCGAGAATATTTTAGGATCAGACTTTAGTTTTGATTTGTATGCAGTCCATGGTTATGGCGCCTACATTTGCGGAGAAGAAACAGCGCTTATTGAATCCATTGAAGGTAAAAAAGGCCAGCCTCGTTATAAACCTCCATTCCCTGCAACTTATGGTATTTATGGCAAGCCCACTAATGTAAATAATACAGAAACATTTACATCTGTTCCTTGGATTTTGGAACATGGCGGACAAGCATTTCAAGATTTAGGTGTCGAAAATTCCGGCGGCGTGAAATTATTTTCTGTATCAGGCCATGTTGAAAAGCCTGGTAATTATGAAATTAAAATGGGCACACCATTTAATGAATTATTAAATATGGCAGGAGGCATTTGGCATCGAAGAAAATTAAAAGCAGTTATTCCTGGCGGCCCCTCTACAGCGGTTTTACCTGCAGCATTAATTGAAAATGCAACGATGGATTACGATGGACTACAAAAAGCAGGCTCAAGCTTAGGCGCTGGCTCTGTAATTATCATGGATGATTCTACTTGCATGGTGAGCGCACTCAAGCGTCTTTCTTATTTCTTTTATGAAGAATCCTGTGGCCAATGCACACCATGTCGCGAAGGGACAGGTTGGGTTTATCGTGTAATTAAAAGAATTGTAGATGGGAAGGGCACCATGGAAGATCTAGATCTTTTAACAGATGTAAGTAAAAAGATTTCTGGAAGAACGATATGTGCATTAGGTGACGCTGCTGCAACCCCTGTTCTAAGTTTCATTAAACACTTTAGACCTGAGTTTGAGTATTTTATTCAACATGGCCATTCAATGGTTAAGACCAAATGAAAATAACAATTGAAATAGATGGTAAGAAAATTGAAGTAGAAAAAAATACGACAATTATTGCTGCTGCCGATAAAGCAGGCATTCCAATACCCCGTTTTTGTTATCACAAAAAACTATCGATTGCGGCAAATTGCCGCATGTGTTTGGTTGATGTTGAAAAATTTAATAATCCAAAACCGGCTTGCGCAACATTAGTTGCTGATGGTATGAAAGTTTCAACACAATCTAAAATGGCCATAGAGGCTCAGCAAAGTGTGATGGAATTTTTACTTATTAACCATCCACTTGATTGCCCGATTTGTGATCAAGGCGGTGAATGCGAACTTCAAGATACTGCGGTTGCATTTGGAAGTGGGCAAACGCGATATAAAGAAGAAAAACGAGTCGTATTTAATAAAAATATTGGCCCTTTAATTTCTACAGATATGACGCGATG
>CAIJZG010000070.1 GCA_903825065.1 uncultured Bacteroidota bacterium | reverse complement strand
CATCATAGGCATCAGAATAAATTGCTCCGTTTATACTATCCTTATGGGTAATAATATATTTAATAGTGGGGGATTCTTTCCATTGTTTTTCAGAATATCCTGGAATACCTGCATAAGCAATGCCCTCCCAATTACCTGCATTTTGTTGGTAATAATTTTTAATAAAAGCTATAAAAACAAAAGCAGTTCCGATCAATAATACAATTCGAAAGGGTCTGGTTTTTTTCTGAATAAAATTCGGAATCCAACAGGTACTTACCCAAATGATTGGAATATACATTGGGGATAATAATCGGCTACTTAATTCTTCGAAGCGAGAAATACTGGAAATTAATATGATAAAAATGCAGTACACTAAAAAGAAACCATAAACAACAGTTTCATATTTAGAATAAAATTGTTGCTGAATTATTCGATAAATTATTTGTAAAGCTGCAAATGCAACTAACAAACAAAAAATAATAGCACCAGCCAATAGGTGTTCACCTATAAAAGGAAACCATCCGCTTAATACCGAACCAATATCTAATAAATTATCCCCTGCTGTTCTCAAAGCTTTCTCTCTCACACCAGAAAGGGTTCCGCTGGCATAATGATTTCTAATAAGATTGATAATAACAAAAAAAACACTACCTACAAAAAACAAAGCCAAATGTTTAATTTTTTTAAGAATCGAAATAGATTCATCAAAAAATATCAAAGCAATTCCGGTTGCAACTAATGTAATCCCTGCAAATCTTGTAACAAAAGCACAAGCAGTTACTAATGCAAAAAGAAAAAGTGAAAAGATTGTTTTTTTATTGGAATAATTTTTCCATCCTAACATAAAAAGCAACACCAGAAATAAAAACAAAGTCTCCGACCAGATCATTCCATACACTTCCCAAAGGCAAGGACTTGATGCCAACAAAATTAAAATAGCAATTCGATACCATCTGGTAACTCCTTGAAAAGATTGCATGATGGTACTACTTATCAAAATAACACCTACATACAATAAACTATTTATGAATGGAGAAAATAGGATAGGAGATACCCCAGTTAAAAAATAAAAGAACGCTAAAAATAGCGGATAGCCAGCTGGAAAATCAACAAGTGCCAATCCATTAAAGTCTATCAATGCTCCTTTATCTTTTAGGTTGATGGCCGCTTCACTATATCCAACTGAATCTGGTGTAATGCCAATACCTCCATATCTTGTAAAATAATAAATAGCAATACATCCTACACAAGATGCAAGTATTGCATCACAATGATAAAATAAAAAAGTTTGAAGGTTTTTTTTCATTTTAAAACTTCTATCTACCAACTAAATTACAACAAAAACGCCCCCTCGAGTATCGGGGAGGCGCTAATTACACTCAAAAAACTATTTTAATTATTCTGCTTCAGCTACCACTTCTTTCACTTCGGGAATCATTCTTTTCATCATTCCTTCAATACCCGCTTTCAATGTGATCATTGAAGAAGGGCATCCACTACAACTTCCCTGTAACATCAGGTTTACAACTCCATCATTATAGCTCTTGAATTGAATAGCTCCGCCATCCATTTCAACTGCTGGCTTCACATAATTCTCTAATAACTCTTTTACACGCTTCACAATATCATCATCATCTTCACTTACCGTATTAGAAGATTCTTGTTTTACTTTAGCTACTTCATCATCATTAACCACAACTCCACCATTTTCAAGATACTCTTTCATGAAGGCTTTGATAGCTGGAATTACATCTTGCCAATCATCTGTTTCCGGAGTTTTGGTTAGTGTAATAAAATTGCTGGCAATAAATACACTCTTAATAAAAGGAAAGCTAAACAGCTCTTTTGCCAAGGGCGAAGGTGCTGCTAATGATTCTTCTGCAAAATCAATACTCTTTCCGGGATATAAAAGTTTATTAGCAACAAACTTCATTGTTTCCGGATTGGGTGTCATTTCGGTATAAATGCTAATTACCGGATTGCCTGTTTGGATCATAATTATCTATTTTCTATTCGGGCATTGCCTAAATAATACAGGTGCAAATTTAATCAAAAGGAAACAGGGATTGCCTATTTAGGGACTTTGCAAACTGCGATTAGGCCATATTTTTCGGATATCGAAAACCTCATTAGGATTAAAAAACTGTTTTATTAACAGATTCAATCAATATTTCAAGGGTATTTTACGTTGATACCTGGAAGTTATACCTATGCGATTATTTATTTTTTTCGGTCTTTTAATTATACTTAGTTTAACAGGGATAGCCCAAACTAAAGGAATTCCATTTGGAATTAATATATGTGGAGCTGAATTTGAAGAAAAGATAATTCCCGGAGTTTTGAATAAAGACTATGCCTATCCTTCTGAAAGCGACATTGAATATTTTTATCAGCAAGGTTTTCAATTAATGACCATCCCTTTCAAGTGGGAACGTGTTCAAACAGTTCCAGGTGGAGATTTGAATCAAGAAAATATTGAAGAGATCAGAAGAATCCTCATGTATTGTGCTCCCAGAAATATCAAAGTGATTTTAACCATGCACAACTTTGGTCGTTATAGAATTGCTGAAACAGAACATATAGTGGGCGGCAATACTATAACCAGAAATCATTTCACCGATTTCTGGATCAAGATGGCAAGAGCACTTAAAAACGAAAAAAATATTTATGGATTTGAAATAATGAGTGAGCCGCATGATATGGGCGAATTTGATTGGTTTACCACTGCACAAGAAGCCATCAATGGGATTAGAACTGTTGACAAAAAAACAGCCATTATTATTTCGGGAGATAATTATGCCAATGCAGATAAATGGTATCAATATAGTGATGTGCTGAAAAATTTAACTGATCCCAGCAATAGTATTATCTATGATGCCCATTGTTATTTCGATAAAAATTTTTCCGGCAGATATTCCGAAAACTATGACAACAGTGAGGTTGATGAATTCACCGGCGTTATGCGAACTATGCCATTTGTTAGGTGGTTGAAAGATAATAATAAACAGGGGACCATTGGAGAATATGGCGTACCTGATAACGACTTGCGTTGGTTGAAACTACTCGATAATTTTCTAAAATACCTGAGTGAAAATAATATCAACGGATGTTATTGGGCTGCTGGTTCAAGATGGGATAAATATCCTTTATCTGTCCAACCAAATTTTCAGGAAGAGCGACCTCAAATGGAAGTGCTTTTGAGATATAAAAAAACTAATCCTAATAAAAATTCTTCTTTCTCATTTTTGCTGCCAGAAACATTTTTATTCTTACCAAATTCTACTTTATTACCAAATCCAAAAGGAGGGGTTTATGCACCAGCATCAGTAGAAAAAAAATTAAAAACTAATAAGAATAATAACTAATCAACAATCCGAAGCTTCGCATAATTCAACATAATTTTTTTCTCTCCGTTCAATTCAAATTGAATGGTTGCAATGGGATTATGAGCAGACCCTTCTATTTTACCAACAATTCCAAATCCGAATTTTTGATGCTCCACTTTTTGACCTGCTGCTAATTGACTTGTATCACTTGCTACAAAATTTCCAGATGGTTGATGCTCTACTACTTTAGAAGAAGGGGGAACTATTGGTAAATATTCTGGCTTCGATTTTCCTGCATCTGGTTTTTTACTTGGTGGAGGGCCGTATCTTTTTTCAGCTGATGCAGCATTTCCATATCCTGCACCTCTTTGCATACGCTCAAAGCCAGAACCAAACTGCGTTCCAGCATTATTACGTGCTCCACCACCTGCATAACTTTTATCTACATATTCTTCCGGCATCTCTTCAATAAACCGGCTTGGTTCGTTCTGAACTAATTGCCCGAAACGGTATCTCGAGTTTGCATAAGTTAACCATAAATGTTGCTTCGCTCTTGTAATGGCTACATAAAATAATCTTCGCTCTTCCTCCAATTCTTCTCTGGTATTTATGGCCATTGCATTGGGAAATAAAGTCTCTTCAATTCCGCCTACAAACACGCAACTAAATTCCAATCCCTTCGCAGCATGAATCGTCATCAGCTTCACAACATCTGTTTCTTGCTTATTATCATCTGCATCCGTTACTAAACTAATTTGTTGCAGATAAGAACCTAAGCTTTTATCACCTAACTCACCATCATCATTACTCGGACTTTCCGTCCATTCTTTGATTGAATTTAAAATCTCTTGTATGTTTTCATATCGTGCTAAACCTTCAGTAGTTTTATCGCTAAATAATTCCTTTACAATATTGGTATGCTTACCTACCTGAATGGCTAAATCATAGGCATTTTTTTCTCCCATCAAACTTTGAAAATAACGGATCATCGTTACAAAGTTTTGCATGGTTTCTAGTGTGCCTCCTTTAAAACCAAACTCACCCGCCCGAGCCAATACATCAAACATCGAAATATTTAAATCATTTGCTGCTATCACCAATTTCTCAATGCTGGTCTTACCAATACCCCTTACCGGATAATTGATAATTCTCTTTAAACCTTCCTCATCTTTTGTATTTACTATCACACGCAAATAAGCCAAAAAATCTTTGATCTCTTTCCGTTGATAGAAACTTACACCACCATAAATCCGATATGCAATACCCATTCTTCTCAAACTTTCTTCATACGCACGGCTCTGAGCATTGGTTCTATATAAAATAGCAAAATCTTGATTATAAAAATGATTGCGTAATTTTTGTTCCTGAATGGTATCTGCCACAAATTTTCCTTCGTCATTATCTGTCATTGTACGCACCAACCGAATCTTCTCTCCTTCATTATTATCGGTCCACAGATTTTTCGGGATCTGCCCCTGATTAACTTTGATAATTTCATTTGCCACGTGAATAATGTTCTTACTACTACGATAGTTCTGCTCCAGCTTCACAATTTTTACATCATCATAATCTTTCTGAAACTGTAATATATTTTCAATAGTGGCACCTCTGAAACTATAAATACTCTGTGCGTCATCTCCTACCACACAAATGTTTTCGTGCACTGCAGCTAGCAATTTCGTGATCTCGTACTGAACCGGATTGGTATCCTGATACTCATCAATTAATAGGTACTTGAACTTGTGCTGATACTTATAAAGTGCCTCGGGAAAGTTTTTCAAAAGTTCATGCATCTTCAACAAGAGATCATCAAAATCCATCGCGCCATTCTTAAAACAACGATTCGCATATGCCTGATAAATTTGAGAAATTGCCTGACGGTTAGCACGCATATCTTCTTGCTGTATATAATAATCCACTGCATATTCTGCCGGACCCACTAATGCATTTTTAGCTTGTGAAATACGACTGCCAACTACATTGGCCTTATAGTGTTTATCATCCAGATTCAATTCGTTAACAACTGTTTTGATGACCGACCTACTATCATCCGTATCATATATCGTAAAATTGCTGGGATAACCCATGCGATGCGCTTCGGCTCTTAAAATTCTGGCAAAAACCGAGTGAAAGGTTCCAATATATAAATTACGAGCTTCTGAATTACCGAGGATCTTTTCAATCCTTTCCTTCATTTCGGCAGCTGCCTTATTGGTAAATGTTAGCGCAAGAATATTAAATGCATCCACCCCATTCGCCATCAAATGTGCTATTCGGGTAGTCAAAACCTTCGTTTTGCCACTTCCCGCCCCAGCCACAATCATTATGGGTCCATTTATATATGTTACTGCCTCCCGTTGAGGTTCATTCAATCCATTCAGATACTCCTGCATGTATGCAAGATAAAGAGATGAATTGTTGAAAAACAGAACGTGGAAAACAATTCTAAAATTTGTCAGACAAGTCTAAAATGTAAAAAATGAAAAACTTCATTTTTAGCATTTTTTGTAGCTTTTTTCACTGATTTTTGTCAAAAACTGCCTAATTATTGCTAAATATGACCCGAAATACGTTAAACCTAGGCTAAGATTTTTATTAAAAATAGCTCGGTAAAATTGGATAGTGTAAATTTGCACCTCACTAAATACATCAGACTTGCAATCGCATCGTTTTAAAAAAATGAGATTATACCTGATTCCTGTGGCTATGCTGATGGGCACTTTTGTATTTGGTACCGGTAAGTCAAAATCAATCAATAGAAAAACAACACTTGCTGCTGCAGCACCTACTGCTAAAATTTTAGATAAAAACGCATCCCTTTACGATTCACTTCAACTATCAGACTTAGGTTTATCAAAAGCTGCATTTGAATATGCATTAACCGGATACAACACTTTAATAGAAGCAGGGAAAATTCAAAAAGATAATATTCTAACCATCATTGATTTTAGTTTACCCTCTAATAAAAAACGTTTGTTTGTAATTGACCTGGTAAGTGGTCAGTTATTATTTAATACTTTTGTTTCTCACGGCAAAAATTCCGGAACTGTAATAGCCACTCACTTTTCAAATGCTTTCAATAGCCTTAAAAGTAGTTTAGGTTTTTATACCACTGCAGGTACT
>CAIJZG010000069.1 GCA_903825065.1 uncultured Bacteroidota bacterium | reverse complement strand
TCATTGGGATTTAAATCAGGATGTAATTTTCTTGCTAACTTTCGATAGGCTTTCTTAATGTCATCTTCAGTGGCATTTTTATTGATTCCTAATACTTCATAATAATCAATAAAAGACATAAGTTCAATTTAAGATATAAGCTACAACAAGTTCTCTAATTAATCTATGACAATTGTCATCCTGATCACTTAAATAATTTAGAGCAGGAAATATCAGGTTAATAAGTTGCTGACTTTCCTAATTAAAGGTTCAACCAATAATTCAATTTAAATACAAGGGCTTTGCTCTTATTAAGCATAAATGGGGTGGTAAAATAATTATCGGTAAATACTACATACAGATCGCTCATTGGTTTAAAGCGATATTGGAATCTACTATTGATATTAAAATTGTTTTCTTGTGTATTGTATTGCAAGAAGGTTGTCCAAGACGTTTTTGTGCTGAAATTATATTCGATTTTTGGGGAAAGTAACAGTAATTCAGTATTGCCGTATTGATCAGGAAAAATCAGTTTGTCATATTCTGCCTGAAGAATCAGATTAAAATGTGGACGATTTCTATAAATAATGCTACCTGTAAATGATTGAATAGTTCCATTATAAAACTGGCCAGCAGTAAACCCTACAGTGTAGCCTAGCTTTTTTCTGGAATCAGAATAATAGTTGAATACCAAATCAGAATACCGATAGTTTTGTGCAGGTATTGGCGTTTTGCTAGTAAATGAAATAGGATATAATAAATTCAATTCATTATGATTCAACTGTATTTTATACATGGAAGTATTTTTATACTCCGATTGAATATTAAAATTTAAATCATTTTCATTAAAAGAATAATCAGGATTTACTACTAAATAATTTTCTATTTTATAGGTTACTCTACCCAGGCTGCTATTTGTAGGATATGTTCGATAAGTGATATTGGTATATGAATGCTTGAAACCCACCCTAATAGATGTATCTCGTATTGCATCATAATTTAGTATCCTTTGAACGTAACCCATATCGGTATAGTAATTAGTTCCCATTGATACTATATCCTCCATTACAGAAAGATTTTTACCCCTATAAGAGAAGCTGGCTTCCTGATATACATTATCTCCTTTTACTCCCGGCTTCATTGATAAATGATAACCATACGATGCATTCCACTTCCCATTTAAACTACCATATTCAAAAGTTAAACCCGCATTTCTTCCATATGCATTTATTGGATTCTGTTTTTTTTGTGCATCTGTTTGAAAATTTTCCCGATCTAAAAAGTAACCTTTGATAGAGGAACGTCCAAATAGGTTTTTAAATACAGAAATTGCAGCATAATTTTCTGGTGAATAGTTTCCTTTTGCACCTGTTTGAATATCCATAATGCCTATTCTAGTAGTTTTATTAATACTTCCAGATAGCCTTGCTCCACCTATAATTGGAATTGGATTATTATTAGAGTCTAGTCCTATTTTTCTAGAATAAAAAGGAGTCATAAAACCTGGTATTCCATACTCTCCGAAAATGTCTGAATTTTCTAAAAAGAAGGATCTCTTTTCTGGGAGAAAAATATTGAACCTTGTTAAATTGGTTACCTGTTGATCTACTTCAACTTGTGAAAAGTCGGGATTTAATGTGAGGTCTAAATTCAAAGAAGAGTTCAAAGCAATTTTGCTGTCCAATCCGGCACTTAAACCTGCATTTGTTTTAATGCTATTTTCTTGATCTCCTTGCACATTGCCGCTGATAAATGGAATCACTACAATGTTTTTACCTGCATTTGGGGGTGGTTTATCCCATATTAAAGATCCTGTAAATGCCATATTATAGATCTTGAAATTGGAAGGAACATGTGTCCATCCTGAATACTCATTTTCCTTCATATCTACCCTTAAAAAATTAGCGCCCCATAAGGTACTTCCAGGAGGGTAACGTAAGGATTTAAAAGGAATCGCCATTTCAGCAGTCCATCGATCATCATATTGATGGGTGCCTGAAAACCATTTGTTATTCCAACTCCATGATAATTCTTCATCCTGATTGGCGCTGATTTGATCTTCAGATTGCGCATTCAATGCGTTAACCACAAATATAAAGCCAGTGGTTTTACTATTTAGTGGATCAACAATAAATCCTACTCCATCATTATCAATATGACCCACATCTCTTTTAAGACTCTGTATTTGGCTTTTTCCGGAATCGTAACAAGTATATGCTAGATATAAAAATTTATCGTCGTAAGAGATCTGTACTACAGTCTTTCTCTTTGGCTTTCCTTCATCGGTTGGGAATTTTAAAAAAAAATCAGTTTTCTTTTCTGCAACTGTCCAAATACTATCGTCTAAAATACCATCTACTTTAACTGGAATTGAAGTATGTGTAATATGAACCTGAAAGTTTTTTTGAAAGTCTTCGACATTGATGTTCTGAGCTTTACTTACGCTTGAAGCCAAAACAATAAATAATAAGGGAAAAAAAAATCTCATATTTTC
>CAIJZG010000068.1 GCA_903825065.1 uncultured Bacteroidota bacterium | reverse complement strand
TTGCGAAAGGTGCAGGTGCTTATGGCAACCGCTCTATCGGCACAGGCTCAATTGGGGGTATGTTAATAGGAACCATCCTGGGTGTTTTTATAATACCAGGTTTATTCATCATTTTTCAAACTTTACAGGAAAAAGTGGGCAAAAAAAATATGCCTCTGAAGGCGAATTTATTGAACCACTTTAATTTTAATAATAATTGAATGAAAGCAGGAAAGTATAAGACTATGAAAGTAAAATTTATATTAAACAAAATTATTCTCTCATCAATCATTTTCGCTATCCTGCTAATGGTTGCATGTAAGGTTACAAAACCTTATGTGCAACCTGCCAATATTATTAGCAGCAAGTTGTACAGGGATTCTTTATCCACAGACACATCCAATATTGCTGCTGTTTCCTGGAAAGAAATATTTGGCGATTCCTTATTGGAATCCTTGATACAGGAAGGCATTCAGAATAATTTAGATCTTAAAATAGCATCCGCCCGTATTAAAGCAGCCAGTGCAAATTTTAAACAAAGCAGACTTGCTTTTTTGCCGGGATTCGATTTAAACATAGGTGGATCTTTTCAAAAATATCCTTCTAGTCAGACTGGCCCACCCGAAGCTTATCAGTTATCATTATCTTCTACTTGGGAAGCAGATATCTGGGGAAAATTAAGCAGTGCCAAGCGGGCAAATCTTGCTTCATTGCTACAGAGTAATGCCTATAGAAATGCTATACAGACTCAATTGATTGCTGATATTGCTTCCAATTACTATTTATTACTAGCGTATGATGAACAGCTGAAAATAACAGAAAAAACTGTAGCTAATCGTATACAGGAAGTAGTAGCAGTTCGTTTATTAAAAGAGAGTAATGTAGTAACTGGTGCAGCTGTTGTACAAAGTGAAGCAAATAGGTATTCTGTAGAAATAACCATACCGGACCTAAAGCAACATTTACATGAAACTGAAAATAGTATTAGTCTGCTATTGGGGAGGAATCCTAATTCCGTTATTCGTAGCACATTGAACGAACAAGTTATCAAAACACATCTTGCAACTGGAGTACCTTTGCAGTTGTTGGCTAACAGACCTGATGTACAAGAAGCTGAGCTACAACTTCGCAAATCTTTTGAGGTTGAAAATGTAGCAAGAACCTATTTTTATCCCAGTCTTTTTCTAACTGCAAACAGCGGATTGTCAAGTGGCAATTTGGCGCAATTGTTTAATCCTGCCTCTTTTTTTGCTGGTATTACAGGTGGGATTTTACAGCCTATATTTAATAAGGGTCTGAATAAACAAAGACTAGCATTGGCACAGGCTGCCCAGGAAGAATCACTTGCCGCTTTTAAACAAAAAATAATCATAGCAGGGCAGGAAGTTTCCAATGCATTATATAATTACAAATCAGCGGTTGATAAACAGTTGCTCCGTACACAGCAAATTATTTTTTTACAAAAATCAGTTGACTACACCAGAGAGTTGCTTAAATATTCCTCTGCTACCAACTATACCGATGTGCTTACATCAGAGCAAAGTCTGCTGGCAGGACAACTAAATGGCATTAATGATAAATTGCAGCAGCTCACAGCCATGGTAACCTTATACAGGAGTTTAGGTGGTGGCTGGAAGTAATGTTAGCTTCATTTTTGTTTAACTAATATCCTTAGCTACAACGATGATTTCTATACATTCCCCAAATTTTCTTGCATGCTAATTTCATGAGGGATTTCTTGAAATCAATATCGATGGGGGGAATAATTATTTAAAATCCTTCTTGTTTTTCTTAATAGTCTTTTGCACTAGATCTTTATATTTTTCGATTTACTTAAAGTAGAATTATTTTCATAACTTTCTGTCTGATGTGCGAAGCTCAAAGAAAGTATTTCAGCAATCATTTATCTAAAATACTTTAAACAAAATATTCATTAGCAATTATAAACAATAAACATTAAATATGGTAAATATCATTTGGATGATTTTAGTTGTATTTGCACTCTGGTTTATTTATATTTTAATAATAGATTTTGTAAAACATAAAGATGAATTAGAAAATGTTAGTTGGATCAAAACAGGACTAATTGGTTTCGTAGTTAATTTTTTTGATGTGTTAGGAATTGGGGCATTTGCTCCTCAGACTGCCCTTCTAAAGTTTACTAAGCAAACTTCCGATAAGTTGATCCCGGGCACTATGAATGTTGCCAATACTTTACCAGTTTTGATACAAGCAATTATATTTATAAAAGTAATAGAAGTAGAACCTACCACACTTGTAGTAATGTTCTTAGCTGCAATGGGTGGTGCATTTGTGGGTGCAGATATAGTTGCTAAGCTTTCTGAGAATAAAATTAGATTAACCATCAGTATAGCATTGCTGATAACTGCTGGTTTTATGCTTGCTAATAAATTGCATTTGATTCAAGGAGATGGAGTTGCTATAGGAATTCATGGATGGAAACTATTATTGGCAGGTTGTGTGAATTTTATTTTAGGCGCTATGATGACAGCTGGAGTTGGATTGTATGCACCTTGCATGGCATTAGTTTTTTTATTAGGATTATCACCTCAAGTTGCATTTCCTATTATGATGGGATCTTGTGCATTTTTAATGCCTTTAGCATCTTATAAATTTATTAAAACTGGTGCTTATAATAAAAAAGCTGCTATGGGAATGGCCATCCCTAGCATAGTCGCAGTGCTTATTGCTGCGTTTATTGTAAAATCTTTGCCATTAGATACGCTTAGGTGGTTGGTACTTTTCATTATCTTATACACTTCCTTTACTATGTTTTGGAGTGCGATAAAAAATAAATAAAATGAAAAAACAATTACTCTTTTTTGTACAATTTTCATTTATCATTGCTCTATTTGCGCAAGAAAATTTCAACCCTGCTAATTATTTATGGTATTCTGCTCCTGCTAAAAAGTGGGATGAGGCTATCCCTATTGGCAATGGTAGATTAGGGGCCATGGTTTTTGGAAACTATGGCGAAGAAAGAATTCAATTAAATGAAAGTACGTACTGGTCGGGCGGACCTTATAGTACTGTTGTTAAAAATGGATATAAAGTGTTGCCTCAAATTCAAGCGGATGTTTTTAAAGGGAATTATCTGGAAGCCCATAATTTATTTGGAAGAAACTTAATGGGTTATCCTGTTGAACAACAAAAATAT
>CAIJZG010000067.1 GCA_903825065.1 uncultured Bacteroidota bacterium | reverse complement strand
TTGAATTTCGTATCCTTCCTTCAATTCAACAAATAAACCAGTGGATACCAAAACACGTTGCATCGGAGCCAAAACAATGGTCTCCTCTATAAATGCCCTGATATCCATTCCAGAAGAACCTGAAGTAGCATATTCCGGCAAAGGGTTATTAGAACGATTTATAATATTAAAAACAGGATTGCCCATGGCAGCAAATGTAAGAAAGAATATAGAGTAAAGATGAAAGGGAAAGTGAAAGTTAATTCATTTACAAATCCAATACCACCAGAATATTCCGCTTTATAGTTTGAATCTGAGAGGCATTCAGTTGACCAATTTTTTGAAGTAATCTTTTATTATCAATCGCTCTGATTTGATCCACTAAAATATCAGAAGGTTTGTCTAATTGATTTTTTTTGAGGTGAACTCTTAATAATTCAATTTCAGGTTGAATATTAGTTGTAATAGGACAGATAATAGTTGATAAATGACTATCGTTCAATAAATCAGTTTGAATAATAACTACAGGTCTTGTTTTACCTGGTTCCGTACCTCTGGAAGGATTTAAATCAGCTAACCAAATATCAAACTGTTTAATTTTCATCCATCAATTTTTCGAATTCATGAAGTGCTTGCATGGAATCCTTTGCAACTAAATTAGACTCTTTTGCTAGTTTTTTCTTCAGCAATTGCCGCTTATTAAAAAGATTATACAGCTCTACAGCATCATTAATATATCTGTTTCTGGCTAATTTAAGTTCCCCTGTAATTTCCTCAGTATCGTTAAATACCTTATCATCCAGTTTTAATGACAATGATTTCATCTTTGATCTTTTTACAAAAGTATATACAATTTGTATATACTAAAGTTTCTTTTGAAAAAATCCGCGTAAATCCGCTTTATCCGCGTCATCCGCGTGCCATTCATCCACTTTTAAACCTTCTCCATCCAAAAAGACGAAGGCTCCGAATCTTCCTTGAGATGTATCAATGTTTTCTTCACAACCACAAAATTGGTTTTCACCAAATGATTCAAAGCAAAGAGGATTTTGAATCCTTCATTATTATACAGAAAGGCTTCCAATAAATATTGCTCATTCCAGAACCGCATTTTCTTCATCAACCATTCCTGCGGATAATGCCTGGGAGTAAAGATGTCATGAATATGAATCAACACCCCCTTTTTAAGCACTGGTAGTATTTGGAAATAGATAAAAAGCAGATCATCTCCAGGGCGAATAATATGAGAACTATCAATAAATAAGATATCATTAGCTTCCAGTGATTTAAAAATATCCAATGAAAGCAACTCCACTTGCATTCTAATAATCGTAATCCCCTCCACCCAATCCAGAAACGGCATTTCAAAAGGCTCAATGCAAGTAAGTTCACAAACCAATCCTTCCACTTTATTTTTCTCAATAGCCAGCAAAGCTAGTTGCGTACTAAATCCCGATCCAATTTCAATAATTCGCTGGGGCTTTTTATTTCTGATCAGAAGGTAATATAGCTCCGCATCACCGGCACCAAAATTAGGATTGTGCACAAAGAACTCCCCGTTCCCCAATTTATCAGCAGGTAGTAAAGCTAATTCAGCTATATAAGCAAACACCGGAAGCTGCTGCAATTGCCCATCCAAATCAATCGCAATAGGCAAATCTCTAACCCTCCCAGCATCAAAACTTGATTCATACACAAACTTCGCTTCATAATAATGGTCGCGAATCGGAAACACCCCCCACCATTGAAACAGCTTAGATTGAATCGGAAAATTTTCAACCCCATATTTACGGGTAATTTTTAAAACAGGCAGCAGCAAAAAAATTACTACCGATGCCAAGAAATCGTAGATCCGGTAAATAATATGTTTAAAAACTCGAGCCATAATAGAATATGAAATAAATACAAATTTGCGACAACTAATCTTTCATTAGTTTAATTTCGGACAATCAAAGCGTTTATTTCAAACATTTGATCTAAAAACCATTAATCAATAAGTATCCCGTTTATATGAGTTCAGATGTAGGATTACCCTTTTTCTCCTCCTTTAAAATCAACGAATCTCTAAAATGGCAGATGTCGCGAGCCGAGAAATACGCGTTGATTCAGGTTTTAGAAACCCTGCAACCAGAAATTGCTATTGAAATCGGCACTTTTCAAGGAGGCAGCTTACAGGTAATCAGTCATTACTCAAAAGAAGTGTACTCGCTCGATATCAGTAAAGCTCCTGCAAAATTACTCAGCAAACAATTTTCCAATGTGCACTTTAAAATTGGAAATTCTTACGAAATACTCGCTGCTATTTTTGAAGAAATCGAAAACAGCGGAAAGAAATTAGAGTTCATTTTAGTAGATGGAGATCATAGTAAAAAAGGCGTTAATAAAGATTTGGAAGCCATTTTAAAATATCCTCATAAAAACAAAATCACCATCATCCTGCACGATAGTTTTAATCCGCAATGCAGAGCGGGGATCAAAGCCATCAATTTCAGTGCAAATAAAATGGTGGAATATGTGGAGCTGGATTATATCACAGGCTCCTACTCCCCTAACGATAATTTTCTCGAAATGTGGGGCGGCTTTGCATTGGTTAAATTAAATCCAAGCTATCAAGGGCCCGCTATTCCGGTATCAGAAAGTCAGAGAAAATTATTTCAATTAGCGCATCTTTTTTCTAAACATATCATCAAGGATCAATTGAAATTTCTCATACCCATCAAAAGAAGAGTCTACGGATTTATAGGCAAAAAGCATGTTTTGGATAAGTACAACCATTTCGAAAATGAAGGATAATCCATCCATTTAAATGGCTGCATTTCTATACCCCGCAAGATTGATTATATTTGTCGATCATGTGTAAATCATCATATTAGTGAGGAAGTTATTAGTTACAGGATCTTCTGGTTTAATCGGCTCGGAAGTATGCCGATATTTTAATCAAATGGGTTGGGAGATTCATGGAATTGATAATAACCAACGCGAAGTATTTTTTGGCAAATCTGGTAATACCCGATGGAACCAGCTGCTATTGCAAGAGCAATTAAAAAACTTTCATCACCACGAATTAGATATCAGAGACCGGGAACATATTTTAAAAATTATTGCTGAAATTAAACCCGACGCAATTGTGCATACTGCAGCGCAACCCAGTCACGATAAAGCCGCCAGCATCCCTTTCGAAGATTTCGATACCAATGCAGTAGGAACTTTTAATTTGTTAGAAGCTACCAGAAGATATTCTACCAGCATCCCATTCATCCATATGTCTACGAATAAATTGTATGGCGATGGACCTAATTTAATTGATTTAAAAGAATTAGATACACGTTGGGATTATGCGGATGAAAAATATGCCAACGGGATCCCAGAAAATTTTCCCATCGATCATACCATGCACAGTATTTTCGGAGCATCCAAAGTGGCTGCCGATATTATGGTGCAAGAATATGGGCGTTACTTTAATATGCCCACTGTTTGTTTAAGGGGTGGATGTTTAACCGGACCCAATCATAGCGGCGTTGAGCTACACGGATTTTTGAGTTACCTGATCAAGTGTAATCTGGAGCAAAAAAAATACAGCATCAATGGTTATAAGGGAAAGCAAGTGCGCGATAATATCCATGCGCACGATGTGGCTTGTTTTATTGATGAGTTTATCAAATCACCAAAACCAGCAGCCGTTTATAATCTCGGTGGCGGCAAGAATAACACTTGTTCTATTCTGGAGGCTTTCACTTTAATCGAAAATATTTCTCAGATCCCCATGCAATTCAATTATAACGAAACAGCCCGTTTAGGAGATCATATTTGTTATTATAGCGATCTTAGTTTGATGCAAAAAGATTATCCCAACTGGAACATCACTTACTCCCTGCCAAAAATATTTCAGGAGATTTTTTCAGAATGGCAAAAGAGAGTTTAATTGAAACATTATGCCAACAATCACTACATCATCTATAGAATCTGCGCTTAATCAGGTGGAAGCCATTGTAAACAATGGTCGCAACGCGCAGGACCAGGAGTACTTTCGTTTCCACAGAAAGCGATTCGCACAAATGGCCACTACTTTAACTAAGCAGGTTGCACCGGGCAGTTTGATTCTTGATATTGGAAGTCATTATTTACATAGCACCCTCTTATTAACTTTTTTAGGTTACCAAGTGCATGCCATGGATGTGGGCGAATTTACAGAACTGGATTTTGTAAAGCAACGGGTAGCTGAAAACAGACTCACCAGCATTATCGAAAACAATTTAACAACCCTTTCCTCAAAGCAAGAAAGTGAAGACGAATATGAAGTTATTTTATTCACAGAAATCTTAGAGCATATCACGTTTAATCCCATCGGATTCTGGAAAAATATTCATCGTTTATTAAAAGATGGGGGCGTCATTTACATTACTACGCCGAATAGTTTTACGATTTATAATATCATTAAAACATTAAAGAACTTATTCTTATTAAAGGGTATCGGCATCAATGTAAATATGATTTTCGAGTACGTCACTTATGGACATCATTGGAAGGAGTATAGTGCAGGAGAGGTAAAAAAATATTTCGGATATTTATCGGATGGTTTCAATGTGCAAATCAGCACTTATTATTATAAATATTTCAAGCCCCAGGATATCCGTGGAAGGCTGAGAAATTTATTTTATCAACTAGGCAATCTAATCCCCTTTTTCCGTGATGAGTTGGAAGTGGTAGTAACCCTAAACAAATCAAAACCCTGGAAAGCCCAACCCCCGATTTACTAATTCAAATAAAGATTTTTTTAAGCTCCCCCCTGTTCGCTTACGAATAATGTTTGTATTTTTAAAAGTTCCCCTCCTGTTCGCTTGCGAATAATGTTTGTATTCTTTAAGTTCCCCTCCTGGTCGCTTGCGAATAGGAGGGGAAGTCGAGCGACTGAGCGATGACTGGGGTGGTTTCTTTTTTATCCGTGTCATCCCTGTTCTATAGAAATCTCACCTATTTTACATGAAAATAGACTTAAACGCTGCTTCAATAACCTCAATTTCTTTATTTTCTAACATGTTAAATTCATTTTCTTGCGCTCTTTTTGAAATTAAGCCATTATTTTGTTCTAAAAATCGGACCAGCAGTGCTATTAGTTTATCCGGCATTTCAAATTCTTCCTCCAAATATCTTTTGAAAGCATCATAATTTGAAAGATATTTTATCTCATTAGGTATTATATTTTCAACGGTGTCTTCTACACAATCAAACAAAAATTCAGCCTGTTTGGTTGCGTCAAAAAAACGGTAAAAGTCTTTCGTATAATTGACTACCATTACATTATGTTTAGTAGTTTCTTTCCATTCAATAAATTCCAATAAAGGCTTAGAATATGATTCTAATACCAATCGATAGTCAGTTATATGATCTAGAATTGAAGCGGAAATAGGAAATATTATTCCTTGATCCGCAAACTTCTTTTTTGCTAATAAGTGATGTATTAAGTAACGATGAATTCTTCCATTCCCATCTTCAAAAGGATGTATAAATACAAAACCAAAAGCGATTATTGTAGCTGCTAAAACAGCATCAAAATCATCGTTTATGAGTATTTTATTTACTTCAATCAATCCATCAATAAGTTCATCAAGATCTTCGTATTTAGCAGAAATATGGTCTGGCATTGGTTCACCTGTAATCCTATCATACTCCCCAACAAATCCACCTTGAATCCTTAAACCCATATGGATAAATCTGCTATTCTCGATTACTAAATCTTGCAGCCTAACTAACTCATCTTTTGTAAGTTCATTAAGTCCAGCTTGCCCTATTGCATTTCCCCATCTAGCGGCTCTTTTACTTTTTGGACTTTCTCCCTCGATTGTAAAAGAAGCCTTTGAGTCTTTTAATAATAAAAATGCAGATGCTCTTTGTAATATATCTTTTCCTACAATAGAAAGTTTGTTTTTGTTAATATTTTGATAGTTCTTTTGGATATGTCTCTCTAATTTTTCAGACTTAAATATTAATGGACAAAATTTGTTACTACCTGGTAAATTATTTAGTACTAAATGACGTGGAGATTTAATTCCAGATACGGTATATTGTAATTTATCGTCAACAACTGGGACATAGCTTTTCTTCGTTAGATCATCTTTCCCTTTGATTGGTTTGCCTGCAATCCATTCCATTAAAAACCAAATTCGTCTTGAATATTGACCTGTTGGTTCAATACTTACTAATTCAAGAATTTCCTCCTTTGTCAATATTTCACCAAGTTTTGAAAACACCAATAGATTTACTCCTTCATATTTTAAGGCAAATACTAAATGATTGTAGAGTGCCTTGATTAACGTTAGATCGCTATTATCATCCGGCAAATAGCTTATGGGATAAACTCTCCATACTTCATTTTCAAGACTTTGGTTTTTTTCTGCAACCATGGTCAAAATAAGAGGATAAGGTATTTCTAGATGAAATTTTTGAATGATCGCTACATAACCTACTGTATATCCGTGGTAAGGCTTTTGGATCCCATTAATTATGGGCGCAACAGTTGAAAAATGAGCGCTATTATACATTTTGCAGTAATTATAAGCGCAATATAGTAAATTTCAATAAAATTGAAAAAAATAAGCGCAAGTGATTAATACAAGGCGCTAATAACATATAGTGAATATTAATAGATATCCTTTATTTTTCTATACTTAATTTCTCGACCATTTATTTCTACTTTTCTACTCAAATAACTAACAGCAGTTACCGTTTTATCCCAGTCATCCGTGTTCTATAAAAATCTGCGTAAATCCGTCCAATCTGCGTCATC
>CAIJZG010000066.1 GCA_903825065.1 uncultured Bacteroidota bacterium | reverse complement strand
TTAACCGTTACACCCCCAGAGTATACAAAGCAGATACCCGTGTTTTTGTTACTTCTAACAAAGACAATAAAATCGGTGGGTCCAGCAGATCAGGCAATGGAGAAGGAGATTTAATTGAATCAGCCTTATTCAGCAATAAGCAAATTAATTTAGACAACGAATTAGTGCTCATTACACGTGCCCCCCTCATTCAGCGCATTGTGCTTAACCACCATTTTAACTGTTACTATTATACGCTGGGTAGTTTTCGTTCCAGCGAAGTGTATGGATCGGTTCCTTTTGAAGTAGTTGCCCAACAATGGGCCGACTCTAATGCGGTAACCAGTTTTAAAATCAATCAACTGAACAATAAGGGGGCTGAATTATATTATCCCGAGAACAAAACCATCATACATAAAAAAATTAACTGGAACCAGCCTTTTGCGCTAAAGGGCAACTTATTAATGGTAAAATATAAACCCGAATATATCAATAGTGGTGAAAAAAAACAGGAATATCAATTTGCCTATAAACCAGTTGCACAAACTGTTTCGGAAATTTTATCCGGTTTAGTAGCTACTCCCTATTCCAATAAAACAACCATCATTAAATTAGAATTAAAAGGTGCCAGTGCAGCCAAGTCTTCGGCTATCCTGGATGCCCTGGTGGAAGAATACAACCAGCAAAGCTTAGACGATAAAAGCAAAGTCCTTAATAATACGATCAATTTTATTAACCAGCGACTGGAATATGTAACCCGTGAACTGGGCGTAGTGGAAACCGATTTAAAAGACTTTAAGAACACGAATAAATTAGTGGATTTAAATACCCAATCCGGATTTGCTGTTCAGGGAAAAAATGCAGTGGAAACAGAATATATCGCTTTTGGTGTAAAAGAACAATTGTTTAAAATGCTCAGTCAGCAAATTCGTAAAATGCCGCTGAACGATCTAAGGGTGATTCCTGCTACCTTAGGTATGGATGATAAGGAACAAAAAATGGCCGCCATTGATGCCTATAATAATCTGGTTTTAAAAAAATTAAGGGATGAGCCCATGCTGGGAAAAAGAAGTCCGATACTGGCCGATTTGAACCTGCAATTACAAAACGCGTATAAAGCCGTATTACAATCTATTTCCGATTATGAAGCATTAATAGTGGTTGAAAAAGCCACTCTATTAAAAAGGATGAGGACCTACGATAACCTGGTGGGGGAAGCACCCGGCAAGGAAAAAACTTTTGTAGAAATTAAAAGACAGCAAAGTGTAAAAGAAGGATTGTATTTATACTTATTACAAAAAAGAGAAGAAAGTGCCATTGCCAGTTCCACCGCTATTGGTAATTACGAACAGCTGGAACCCGCCAGCGGAAGTAATAATCCCATTGAACCCAATAGTCAAAAAGTACTTTTATTCAGTTTTTTAATAGGAGCGATACTACCCATTGGGTTAATTTATCTGAAAAATTTATTTGATGATAAAATCAGTAGCCGACAGCATATCACTTCAAGAACTAAAATACCCATCGTTGCTGAAATAGGGCATGTGCAAACCCTGGATAATAACTTTGTGGTGGCAGATAAAAGTAGAAATATTACTGCCGAACAGTTTCGGATTTTAAGAACCAATCTGCTTTTTTTATTGCAAGACAAGCAAATGGTATTAGTAACTTCTATCTTAAGTGGGGAGGGTAAAAGTTTTATCGCTTTAAATCTGGCAGCCGTACTGGCCATCTCTGAGAAGAAAGTGGCTTTGTTAGAATTTGATTTACGTAAACCCCGAATTATAAAAAATGCAGGCTTAGAAAAAAGAAACACCGGACTCTCTAATTACCTGGCTAAGCAAACGGATAATCTGGATAATCTGTATTATAAGATCGACAAATATCCATCCCTGCACATTTTTGGTTGCGGACCCATTCCTCCCAATCCGGCAGAGCTGATGATCGGAAGTAGAATGGATGAACTTTTTAGTTATTTAAGATCGCACTACGACTATGTGATTGTTGATTCTGCGCCAGTAGGTTTAGTGAGCGACTCCTTTAGCATCTCTAAATATTGCGATTCTACTTTATTTGTGGTGCGCCAGAAAGTAACCTTGAAAAAACAATTATTTTATATTGATGAGATCTACCGGAATCAACAATTAAAAAATATGGGGCTTGTGATGAACGATGTAAGGCTGGGAGCCAAACATGGTTATTATGGCCACTATTATGGATATGGATATGGGTATGGGTATCGATATGGAAAAAGTTATGGAAAGGGTTATGGTTATGGTCATCGCTCGTATGGAGAATATTTTGATGCAGAAAAACAAACAGGCTCTTTTGCAAAACTTTTCAGGCGATTCAAAAAGAAATAGTGATTTTTAAAAATTATTCATTTGTGTAGGGTTGCAGCCATTATTTCTGCGGATACGCATACATTATTAGATCGGATCGAACTAATGACCAAAGCGATGGTGCATGGGGGCCCTGATGGCAAGGGCCATACCGTGAACGAAAGTTTAGGATACGCCATGGGTCATAGAAGATTATCCATCATCGATACCACTGAAAATGCAGCGCAACCCATGTACTCTGCCAATCGGCGTTATTGCATCAGTTATAATGGAGAGATCTATAATTACCGGGAGCTTAGAAAAGAATTGCAGTTCAAAGGATATCAATTTAAAACTGCTTCCGATACCGAAGTTTTATTAGCGGGTTATGACGCCTGGGGTGCTGGTATGTTACCGAAACTGAAGGGCATGTTTGCTTTTGTATTGGCTGATCATGAGTTGAAAAAAATTTTCGTAGCCAGAGACCATATGGGCATTAAACCGCTCTATATGGCAAAGCGGGGTGGTGACATCTATTTTAGTTCAGAGGTAAAAGGTTTTACCGCAGTAGAAAGTGGCTGGGAACCCAATATGCATTG
>CAIJZG010000065.1 GCA_903825065.1 uncultured Bacteroidota bacterium | reverse complement strand
TGAATACATGCGGGATGTACTCACAAAGCTTCCGAGGATGACTACCAAAGATGATCTGGATGCACTTATTCCAGCTCTTTGGAAGAATACGAAGAATTAATATATGAGTGGTGGCTATCACTAATGCGATACGGCCACAAACTTCTATAATTAGTGGCCACTATTAATATTAGATCTAGGGCACCAGGCCGGACGCTTACTATCAATTCAATTAACATATATTTAGAATTTTATTAAATATTAGTTTCGCTGTGTTTCTGTAACAGGGGTTCGCAGATTTTTACTAAATCCCAAAATTTGTTAGACAGGATGTTTCTAGAATTGTTATCAAGGCCTGCAAAATGCAGGATGAAATCTCCGAATTGCCAGGGGCTTTCTCCTGTTAAATATGAATTGAAAAGATTGTTTTCTCTTGTTACTAGCAGGGCTTGAAAAATGTACGGATACAGTGCCATCAAAGCAGCATTCTCCCACCATGGATGGTTGATAAACTGCTCTTGTTTCCAAATAAGATCTAAAATCACATTTGTTGTTTCATTTCGCTTAATTAAAAATACACCAGCATTTAAGTTTCCTCCTCCATCTACGGCGAATAACATGCACCGATTGCTTCTATCTAATTTTCTGCATAAAATCTCAATTTTGAAAAAGGGATTTGTAATTAAAGTATCGGCATCGGCCCAAAATATATATTCAATTTCCGGATTATCGGCTAAACATTGTGATATTGCCAGGATTTTGCCCCATGAAGCAGGTCTGCCTTTATAGTCGTACTCTACGTGATGAACATAAAGGTAATTGTTTTTTTGCAATACTGTTCATGGCTTTTGATACAAGAACTTAAACTTGCTCTGAACTCACTTCCTGTTGCTATGCTTAGCAGGGCTATATTTTTATTAGACATAATTTTAAAGGGTCAATTTTTCATGGGATTACCTCCATGCATGGTCCTAAGCAGGCTTAGTATTTCTCATTGAATAGAAATATTCTTCTCCGAATCATTTGCGAATTACCAGATAATTTAAAAAGATTAGCCGCTAAAGGATTTTATACTAAAATGTTTAACAGTCTACTTGATAAATATGTGCGAAATTGGAAAAAAGGTAATATCATAAATAATAAATTATTAATCGATAGTTTCTTGCACGAGACAAAAAACAAAGAACCGATTAACTCATTTGTTGAGCATTTAAACGACATGATTAAAGATTTAGAATAATATATTATTATCAATATACTTTGTGCCGTTAAGATGAATAAATAAGATGAAGATCCAATAAATAGGTAGTACCTGCTGCTTTCAATATGACAACGCCAGCACCTATCTATCTACCCTTACCAGAATTTTATTGGAGCCGAGGGCGAGAAAGCGATGGTGAGCGGGTCCCGAAAACTGGGCCAGGTGGAGTGTTAGTCTTTGGCTTGATTTGATGTGTTGACTGCAGTTGTGTTTGGGATTGGCTGAGTTTTTTCCGTGGAAGTGCTTTGAATAAAGATATATCAGAAAGACTCCCCGAAATCATTGCCCGTAAAACGGGCACACTGCTGAATACTCCAAAGAACGTGAAAAAGAACTCTTTGAAGAGTTTGGTAGACTTAAGAGTAAGCGTCCGGTCTAGATCCTAGTATTTTATATTGCTACTTAGTAGTGATATTCAGAACTAATAGTAATC
>CAIJZG010000064.1 GCA_903825065.1 uncultured Bacteroidota bacterium | reverse complement strand
CCACCATTGTTCTTTGGACCACCATTGTTCTTTGGACCACCATTGTTCTTTAGTCCACCATTGTTCTTTAGTCCACCATTGTTCTTTGGACCACCATTGTTCTTTGGACCACCATTGTTCTTTAGTCCACCATTGTTCTTTAGTCCACCAACGTTCTTTAGCCCTCCATCGTTCTTTAGCCCTCCAGCATTTAGAACACCTAGGGTATCTTAAGCATAAAAATTTTAAATATGCTATAATGTATAAACATAGAGAATGGATATTAAATGCTTCAAAATGCACAAATTTTGGGTCCAGGAATTGTTCTTTATAAAAATGTTTTTAAAAAATCTTTGAATATAATTGAAAGACTTGAAAAAGCAATTTTAGAAAGTAACGGAGAGTATGAGTGGAACCAAGCTTATACTGGATGGGATTATTTGGATTTATCATATAGAGATTGTTTTGATCATAAAATTAAGAAAAACTCTTCAGAAACAGAAGGTAAATCTAAAGCTCAAAATGATAGGGAGCAGATTTGGCAAGACTGTAAAGATGCTCAGATGTCTGCTATACAAGACTATAGAGATACATTTAATGTAGCACCGCTACAGTACTGGGAATCAATGAATTTTATTAAATATGGTCAAGGACAACATTTTAGAGAACACTCAGATCATGGATACTCTTATATTGCTACACTTTCATCTGTTGGTTATCTTAATGATGATTATGAGGGCGGAGAATTATATTTTAATAAATTAGGAGTAGGAATAAAACCTGAAGCGGGAGACCTTGTTCTTTTCCCATCAGCTTTTATATATTCACACACTGCAATGCCAGTAAAATCAGGCATGAAGTATTCAGTTGTAACTATGCTAGATTATACAGGTGCTCCTCATGGCCCAGAGTATGAAGAGATTGAAAAAAAGTACATCGAGTCTGGGATATACAAATAATATACTTTTATGGAAATAGTAGAAGTTTTTAAAACTGACAATTGTGCAGATATTTTTCAATTACCAATCAAAAGAGATTGGATGGAAGAAACCTATGATCGTCATGCGTATAATTGCTTCCCCGTGAGCTTAACAAATGGTTTGGGTTGGGGATTGTCTTTTCCAGAAGATATAACTTTTATTTGGGATGGAATATCAGACTCCTCACCAGACCATGTTAAAATTTTACAAGGAGAAAAATATGTTTATACTGAAAGAGCAAACGCAACAATTAGTTTTAAAACGGGTTTAATTTTTAAAACTCAAGAAAATGTAAGTTTGTTACAAATGCCAGTTCCTAATCAATTTATTGAAGGTGCTCAAGCATTTACTATTATAATGAGTACATCTTTTTATTCGGGACCACTCCCGTGTGCATGGAGAATTACCAAACCTTTTGTACCAATTACAATAAAAGCAAACACGCCTTTTATATCTTTAATACCAATATCAATGTCTAATTTGCAAAATTCAAAAGTAGTTTTAAAAGATATATCTAAGTTTGAGCAAAAATTTAATACATCAGAAAATAATGAATATGAATTAGAAGTTTCAAAAATCAACCAATTTGGAAAATGGACTAATTTTTATAGAAATGCTATTGATCATTTAGGAAGAAATTTGGGTAACCATGAGATTAAAGCTTTAAGATTAGGTGTTGAAAAAGATGTATAATATTAATGCAATGTTTGATTTTATAGAAAATAATGAAGGAAAGCCAACAAATTGGTGTAAAGATGCTATAAATCATAAAAAAGAAATCATAGGCAAACATTCAGTAACAAGTTTAAACTTCAAGGTAAATTATGAATAAAATAACATTTCATTCAAATAGGTATTATAACAGTTTGTCAGAAAAATATTATCCAGTTCCAGTAAAAACTCAAGTTCCAAAATGGTTTTCAACTGCTGATAAGTATTGGTTAAACTTAGATGGAAACCCTATGGAAGATCATGAAGGTAACAAAGTTTTTAACTTTAAGATGTGTCCAGCACTTTTAGATATTTTTACTGCTGGTTATTTTTACGTAACACCTTGTGATATTACTTTTAAAAAGCAAAATAATTTTTTAATACCTCAAACAGAACCAGGATTTGAAGATTTTTGTGGTCCAAGACCTACTACGCCAGGACTTGCTGTACCAAATGGATATGGAGAAAATCATTTTCATTGGTACCCAAACTTTGCTCCAAGTTTACCAAAAGGTTATAGTGCTATGTATCTTAGCCCTTTAAATAGGTTTGACCTTCCTTTCTTAACTGTTGCTGGTATAATAGATAATGACAATATGGATACACCAGGATTGATGCCCTTTTTTTTAAAAGAAGGTTTTGAAGGTGTGATACCAGCAGGAACACCATATGTTCAAATAATTCCTTTTAAAAGGGATGATTGGGAGATGGAAGTAAAGCATTACGATTATACTGAAATTGTAAAAAGGCATGAATATCAAGCTAAAAAATTTAGAGTAAAAGAAGGCGGGGCTTATAAAAAAAATGTATGGTCAAAAAAACGATATGAATAATCAAGGCTTTTATTTAGATAGCGAAAAAGTAAGAAAAATGATGGTTTCAATAACCCCATCAGGTTATTTTGGAGATTCCCCAGAAATGGTTCAGGAAATAGAAGATATAATGACTCTTGAAGAGCAAGAATATCTATTAAATTATGCAAAAAATAAT
>CAIJZG010000063.1 GCA_903825065.1 uncultured Bacteroidota bacterium | reverse complement strand
TTTTAATCCATTTGCATCTGAAGCAATTGGATTCTTTAATTGGTCTGCTGCTGCTGGAGCAACCCATTTCTTAGCAGACTGTGCATTTACTGTATTAAAACTTAATAAAATAAAAAGAGTGAAAAGCGCTGTAAATGTGATTTCAGAACTTTTGTTTCGGTTTGTTGTGGTGGTGTATTTCATTGTTCTAACATTAATTTAGAACAAAGCTGAGCATATTGCTAATTGAATTCTATGACAAATATCATATTCGAAAATGACTTTTACCATAATATATAATGCCAAATTGGCTATCTCCTTCTAAAGATTGTCGGTTGCGATTTTTTTTTCTTTAAAAATACCCTATTGAAATAAGCTAGATTTTCAAATCCCGACTCTGTTGCAACCTGGCTGATGGGTTTGTCTGTTTCAATCAAAAGGGTACATGCATGTAAAATGCGTAAGTCGTTTAAATAATCGGAGAAAGTTTTGCCGACACTTCTTTTGAAAAATTTGCAGAAAGCAGTATTTGAAAGATGTATCAGCTCTGATGCTTCTTGCAGCTTAATAGTATTCCTGTAATTTTTTTGAACATATAGCAACACTTTATTTAATCGACTTTCAGTTTTTTCATTTTTGATTATATTAAATTTGTGAGATGCTAAAATCTTATATTTTTTATTTGACAAATCGTATAGCAGTTCAATTAAGCCGGTAACCCTTTTTATGGTCGTATCTTCAATTATTTGCAGCATTCTTTTTTCAATGGCAATTGGTTGAAATTTTAAAAACCGAATACCCCTTTCTGATTTTGTTAATAACTCATTCATACTTTTCATCTCAATTAAGGAAAGAAAGGGGGCTAGAAATTCTTCAGAAAATTGTATCACCAACGCTATATTGTTTTCTGTAGTTGAACTTCTTTCTCCTATCCAGGTATGAGGTAAATCTGGCCCTAATAAAACTAAATCACCTTCGTTAAAATTCTCCATGTCATCACCTACCATCCTCCTGCCATTCCCTTTAATGATGTATGTGAGTTCGTATTCTGGGTGATAATGCCAAAGAGAATCAAACCTTGTTTGATTGATACTTAAACCAAATATGGTACGCCCTTGCATTTTCGGACTGATATTTTCTAATCTAGCTCTCAAATTCGTATTCTTATATCCTAAATTAATACTATTTTATATAAATTATTCGATTACAGGAATTATTATTGGAAATATAGTATTAGTTATTGGTAGATTAGGATTAACAGCATTCAAAGGCTTATAGCATTTTTGTAAAAACGATTTATATGCCAAACATCCCCATTGATGTATTAGATTTTCTTGATCAACCATATCAATTAACTCAGGAGCAGATTGATTATTATGATAGAAACCGGTTTATAAAATTGAAGGAAGTACTCTCCCCAGAAGTTGTGTCATTCTATGCTGAGGTAATTTCTAAAAAAGTTGCAGAACTCAATCAAGAAACCACCAGCATCGACCAACGTAATACTTATGGTAAAGCATTTCTGCAATTATTTAATCTTTGGAGAGAAGATGAAAGAATCAAAGCCCTGGTATTTAGTAAAAGGCTTGCTAAAATCGCTAGTGATTTGATGCAAACACATGGAGCAAGATTGTACCACGATCAAGCCTTATATAAAGAACCCCATGGAGGATTCACCCCCTGGCATGCGGACCAGTTTTATTGGCCTCTTGCAACGGATAAAACAGTTACAGCATGGATGCCCTTGCAAGCAACTGGATTTAATATGGGTCCACTTGAATTTAGCGCGGGCAGTCATATTATCGTTGAAGGACGAGAACTGGCCATTAGTGATGAAAGTGAAAGGTTTATAGATCAAAAGCTAAGAGTAACTGATTTTGAACATGTAGTGGAAGAATTTGAATTAGGCGAAATAAGTTTTCACAGTGGCTGGGTATTTCATAGAGCAGGACCTAACAATACTGATCAGATGCGTAAAGTAATGACCATCATCTACATGGACCAGGATATGAAATTGAAAGACCCGGAAAACGATAACCAAATTCACGATTGGAATACATGGTGTCCGGGAGCTAAGATTGGAGAACAAATTCAAAGTCCAATCAATCCATTACTCTATACCAGTAATTAATTTTTTTTTCGTTACTCACTTAAACGAAATAAATGAAAATAAAATATACTTGTACACATTGGGGGGCTGAGCATTTAGACGCAGCTTCATTCATGGATAAAATAAAATCGAATGGCTATGATGGGGTGGAAATTAATTTGCCACAACAAGGCGATTTTCTGAATGAATTTTTAGAAGAATTGGATGATTTTTATGAAAGTGATCCTGACTTTATTTTTATTCCCCAGCAATTAATTTTTCCTGAAAATGAAAGTCTTCAAGAATTCATAAAAAGGATGGAAAAAAATCTGAAGCGTTTAGTCAGCTATAAACCATCTTATATTCATTCGCATACAGGCACTGATTATTTTTCATTTGAAGATAATTGTAGAATTATAGAAGCTTCTATGAATATTGCTTCCAAAACAGGAATTCGAGTTTTGCATGAAACACATCGAGGAAGATTCTCTTTTCATGCAGCAACTTTAATTCCTTATGTAGAAAAATTTCCGGAACTGGAATTGGTAGGTGATTTTTCCCATTTCTGTGTAGTGTCAGAAAGCTTGTTGCAAAACCAACAAGAAATTTTGGATAAAATAATTCCTCATGTGTCTCATATACATGCCCGTATTGGATATAGCCAAGGACCTCAGGTGAACGATCCATTTGCTCCAGAATGGGCTGATCATATGAAAAATTTTGAAAGTTGGTGGTGTGAAATCTTAAAGAAAAAGAAAGAAAAAGGTTGGAAAAAATTTGTTATTACCCCTGAGTTTGGCCCTGCACCCTATATGCCTGCGATGCCTTACACGCTTCAACCATTGAGTAATCAATGGGAAATTAATTTAAAAATGAAGGAACATTTAACTAATTTATTTACAGATGATTACATTTAAATTAAGATACATTGGTTATTTACTTCCAATTTTAATTTGCTTGCATGTAAATTCTCAAACTATCCAGCCTATATCAGAAATTCAGGTAAAATTTTCAATTAATCAAATTGTTCCAAATGGTTGGTTAAAAGAAAAGTTAAGCCAGAACCTAAAGGGATTTACAGGTAATCTAGATCAACTTGAACCAGCTTTAATTCAAGAGGATGATATTTATGGGAAAGATCGGTTATCTAAAAAAGTGCAACATAAAAATGTAGGAGCTATCTCAGATGCTGGGGAATTTCAATCACAATTTCTTTGGTGGAATAGTGAAACCCAAAGCAATTGGTTGGACGGATATATTCGAACGGCAGCTTTATTGCGTGATACTATTCATTTAAATAAAATTGCTACAAAAATAAATTACATATTAAGTACACAAGATGCTGATGGGTATCTAGGAATATATGATAAAGAACTACGTTATCATTTCAACGATGAGAATGGAGAGCTGTGGTCTAAAACTACCATTTGTAGGGCATTACTCTCTTGGTATAATTATACAAACGATTGTCGAGTATTAGATGCGGTAATAAAATGTGCAGACAATGTTATGCAAAATTATACTATCAACAAATCACACCCATTTGCAACTAAAAATCCCAATGCTGGAGGATTAACACATGGTCTTGCCTTTACAGATGTTTTAGAGCAATTGTATGCAATTACAAAAAATAGAAACTATCTAGATTATATCCCTTTTCTCTATCAAGACTTTTCAATTCAAAAGTTGAATGAAGATGCTCAGCAGTTTAAACTTTTAAATGCTTCAATACCTCTCATGGGACATAGCGTTCATACCTATGAGCATCTAAGATCAATTGCGGCTTCTTATCAGGCAACTGGAGAAAAATCGCTTAAATCAACACTT
The DNA here is from genome assembly GCA_903825065.1 of uncultured Bacteroidota bacterium. Lineage (GTDB taxonomy): Bacteria > Bacteroidota > Bacteroidia > Chitinophagales > Chitinophagaceae > Sediminibacterium. The sequence goes on along the minus strand of CAIJZG010000063.1, from coordinate 6,881 downwards.
GAGGGGTTTCTTAAAAAAATTGAAAAAGAAACAACTGCCTCAGGCGCTGCTATTGGAGATGAGTTTATTGGTGGCAGAACAGCTGATGAAACAAAAACTGGATATGAATACTGTTCCTTATTAGAATTAATGGATGCTTATATTAGTTTATTTATGAAAACTAATAATCCAGTTTATGGCAATAAAATTGAAAAATTATTTTTTAATGCTGCACTTGGGGCATCTCATCCTACTGAAAGTGCTATTTGTTATTTAAAGACTGATAATAGTTATGCTTTGGAAGGTGGAAAAAATGGAGATCAATCTGATAAAAGTCAAACTCGTTATCGGTATTCTCCAGTTCATAAAGAGGCCGCAGTATGTTGTGTACCCAATGCTGGAAAAATTGTTGCTTCTTACGTAGAACATATGTGGCTTCACCAAGGAGATAATATTTATGCAGCCTTATTAGGTCCAAGTGAATTGAAAACAGTAATTAAGGGGGAAAGAATTACTATTAAAGAAATAACGAATTATCCCTATCAAGATGAAATCATATTTAAAATTGAGTGTAAAAAAAATACCGCATTTAATTTGATTATAAGAAAACCAGAAGGTCTCAATGATTATGTTTTAAATATGCCTTATGAAAAGGAAGGCGATTTTATAAAAATAAATAGAGTTTGGAAAAATGGTGCCACACTTAGATTAAAAATGCACCTAAAAGTACAGCTCCATCAAACCCATCAAGGCGAGCAATATTTTATGTACGGGCCATTGGTATTGGCACATGATATTGAAGCTAATCAGAAGGTTACAAAATATTATCCGGTAGCGGGATTGAAAGAAATGACTTACACACCTGTAGTTAAGTCGATTTATCTTTATACAGGAAAGCCCATATCGAAAAATAAAAATTCAAAAGAGCTTCTGTTTAATACAAATATGCAGGATCTTGAAACCGGAAAAAATATGACATTGGAATTAATGCCAATGGGTAAGACTATTTTACGACAAACTACTTTTAAAAAAGCGGATTAAATAATGCTCATGAATAATAGAATAGGGTTAGTCATTATTTCATTGTCTTTAGCAGTGGCAACAAATGCACAAACAAATATTGGTTCTTTTTCAAAGCCTCCTGTCTGGGCAAAGAAAGCCATATGGTATCAGATTTTTGTTGAAAGATTTTATAATGGGGATCACAAAAATGATCCTACTCCTGAAACGGTGAATACCCCATTTTTAAAAGAGTATGTACCCAACGATTGGTCTATAACTCCTTGGACTTCCAATTGGTATCAAAGAGATAGATGGGCAGAAAATGCTGGAATGGATATAAGTGCAAATCTTCAGAATAGGAAATATGGCGGTGACTTACAGGGGGTGATTGACAAATTACCCTATCTCCAATCATTAGGGATAACGGCACTTTTTCTGAATCCAATAAATGATGCACCTTCCATGCATAAATATGATGCGAGAAATTATCATCATATCGATGTGAATTTTGGACCAGATCCAACAGGAGATCAAAAAATTATTGCATCAGAAAATCCAGGTGATTCTAAAACATGGAAATGGACAACAGCAGATAAATTATTTTTAAAATTAGTGAAGGAAGTACATCGGCTTGGAATGAAGATTATTATTGATTATTCCTGGAATCATACTGGTACTAATTTTTGGGCATGGCAGGATATTATAAAAAACCAAGAAAAATCTAAATATAAAGATTGGTACGATATTATTTCATTTGATAATCCTTCCACTTCTCAAAATGAGTTTGCTTATAAAGGGTGGCTAGGAATTAATAGTTTGCCGGAATTAAAAAAAGTAGGCATTACTACTGCTCGAATAACAGGACATCCTTATGAAGGCGATATTAATGAGGGCGCAAAGGCACATATTTTTGCTGTTACAAAAAGATGGTTAGCACCAGATGGTAATGCAAACAATGGAGTTGATGGGTATCGCTTGGACGTAGCAGATCAAATTGGAATGGTTTTCTGGAGAGATTTTCGTAAACAGGTTCGTGATATAAAACCCAATGCGTATTTAATAGGCGAAATATGGTGGGAACAATGGCCCGATAAATTAATGAATCCTGCGCCCTATACCCAAGGTGATGTATTTGATGCAGTAATGTATTATCAAACTTATCGTCCTGCCAGATATTTTTTCGCAAAAAATGATTTTTCAATTGATGCAAAAACTTTTAAGGATAGTCTAGAATTGCAATGGAATAGGGTTCCCCAAGCAAATCGTTATGCAATGATGAATGTGTCTTCTACGCACGATGCACCAAGGTTATTGACTGATTTTTTCAACCCCAATAAATATAAATTCGGCGCAACTCCAACTGATAATAAAAATTACAAAACAGGAAAGCCTGAAAAAGAAACATATCAGCGTTTAAAACTCTATTTAGTACATCTTTTTACAACAATCGGCGCACCTCAGGTTTTTAATGGAGAAGAAATGGGAATGTGGGGTGCTGATGATCCATTTAATAGAAAGCCTTTGATGTGGAAAGAATTCAAATTTGATCCAGAGACAAGAAATTATTTTGAAAAAGGAGAAAAGCAAATTGATAGCTTAGCGTTTAATCAGGACCAATTTAATTGGTATCAGAAATTAATTAGTATTCGGGAATCAAATACTGCGTTATATTCTGGGGATCTGAAATTTTTCTTAGCGGAAGGAAAAAAATTAGGATATAAAAGAACAGACGGGGAAAATGAGCTATTTGTAATCTTTAATCTTGAGAATCAAATAGCTACAATTGACCTCCCTTCAAAAGGGGAATACCAGGAACTATTGACAAATCAAATATTTAAAGGAAATAAAATTTCATTGACTCCTATTTGTGCCATGATCTTAAAACGTATAAAATGAAACTTAAGTACCTGATTATAATATCTATTTTATCAATTTCTCAACTTCAAGCACAAGGCATTCCTAAAGTGATAAAGGGTACCATCGAACGAATCGAAAAAATGCCTTCCAAATATGTGGATGCTAGAAATGTAGATGTTTGGTTGCCTGAAGGGTATAACGCAAAGAAAAGATATGCAGTTTTATATATGCATGATGGTCAGATGCTTTTTGACAGCTCAATCACCTGGAATAAAAAATCTTGGGATATCGATAAAACGGTTAGTCGTTTATTAGATGAAGGAAAGCTAGAAGAATTTATTGTTGTTGGCATTTGGAATGGCGATAAGAGTAGGTATGCAGATTATTTTCCTCAGAAACCGTTTGAGAGCCTTGATATTAATCAAAAAGATTTAGTTCTTAATGCGGCAAGAAATAATGGGGTATCTGTTTTTGGAAATTATCAAATACAATCAGACAAATACTTAAAATTTCTTGTGGAAGAATTAAAACCAATCATTGATAAAAAGTACGCTACAAAAAACGATCAACAACATACATTCATTGCAGGAAGTAGTATGGGAGGATTAATTTCTATGTATGCAATTTGTGAATATCCAAAAGTATTTGGTGGTGCAGCTTGTTTGTCTACCCATTGGCCAGGAATATTTGTAATGAAGGATAATCCCATTCCTGATGCATTTGTAAACTATTTAAAAAACAAACTCCCAAATCCAAAGAATCATAAAATTTATTTTGACTATGGTGATAAAACACTTGATGCGCTATATCCTCCATTGCAAATGAAAGTTGATGAAGTAATGAAAGAAAAAGGGTATTCTGAACAAAAATGGATTACCAAATTTTTTCCAGGTCAGGATCATAGCGAAAATTCCTGGAGAGACCGATTTGGAATTCCCCTTCAGTTTTTGTTGGGGAAATAACCACCCTAATTTTTTCTAAACATCAAACGTTTGCGATTAAATTATTTCTAAAAGAGTTGAAAAATAACTTTGGCAATGTTTATTTTCATAGCACTAAAGTTTAAACTTTTTCTTGTATGAAAATAATACTATGCTCGATTGCTATTTTGTTGGCATCAATTCTAAACTGTAATTCTCAAACTAGTTTAGTTGCAAAAAAAGGAACAGATAAAAAGTGGTGGAAGGAAGCAGTCGTATATCAGATTTATCCACGCAGTTTTAAAGATAGTGATGGGGATGGTATCGGAGATCTAAGGGGAATTATCTCTAAACTCGACTATATAAAAAGTTTAGGTGTAAATACTATTTGGTTGAATCCTATTTACAGTTCTCCCAACGATGATAATGGGTATGATGTAAGCGATTATCGAAATATCATGAAAGACTTCGGAACAATGGCAGATTTTGATTTGCTTTTGAAAGGGCTTCATGAACGGGGAATTAAATTAGTGATGGATTTCGTATTAAATCATAGTAGCGATGAACATGAGTGGTTTAAACAAAGCAAAAGTTCTAGAACTAGTCCGTATAGAAATTATTATCATTGGTGGGATGCAGAAAGGGTAAAGCCTAATTACCGTTATAGTCTCTTTGACGTAAATCATGATGCATGGAAATACGACTCAGTTACCAATGCGTATTACTTACACTATTTTTCAAAAAAGCAACCTGATTTGAACTGGGAAAATCCAAAGGTCCGAAAAGAAATTTATGATATCATGAAGTTTTGGGCAGATAAGGGAATTGATGGTTATCGTTTAGATGCTTTTCAATTTGCATCAAAAGACACTAGTTTTCCAGCATTCCCGACAGGGTTCGAAAATAATTTTGTACCCTATTATGCGATGGGTCCACACTTACACGACTACCTGAAAGAAATGAATCAAGAGGTTTTTAGTAAGTATGATGTAATGACTGTGGCAGAAGGTGCTGGTAATAATTATCAAGATGCACATGATTTAGTTGATGCCGACAGAAATGAATTGAACATGGCTTATGCATTTGATGCAATCGATTTAGCTAAGATGGAAGGTTATGACTTTATAAAATTTAAAGAAACATTTAGTAAATGGGATAGCGTTTTTGCGAATAAAGGCTGGCTTTCTATATTTTTAGCAAGTCATGATCAGGCGAGGATTGTAAATCGTTTTGGTAATGCTAGTCCTGAATTCAGAGAGCTCTCTTCAAAAATGCTTTCCACTTTTTTGCTAACTATGCGAGGAACTCCTTTTATCTATAATGGAGATGAATTAGGGATGACTAATGCAGGATTCGAAAAAATTACAGATTACCGCGACATGTCAACTTTGAACGAGTATCAGTATCAACTGAATCATGGAGGTGATATCAATCAATTCATGAAGCGTATTCAATTTGAATGTAGGGATAATGGAAGAACTCCATTTCAATGGGATGATTCTAAAAATGCAGGGTTTTCAACAGGTACGCCTTGGATTCAAGTGAATACTAATTTTAAATATATCAATAGAGCCGAACAAGAAATGAACCAACAGTCTGTATTAAACTATTTCAGAAAAGCTACTGATTTGCGCCAAAAGAATCCTGCCTTGATTTATGGGAAATATACTTTGTTAGACAAATCAAATCATGATGTATATGCTTATTTAAGAGAATTTGAGGGTAAAAAATTCTTGGTATTACTTAACTTCAGTAGTCACCAAGCAAAACCAAACTTAAAGATGAATTTTGCCAGATCAAAAGTTGTTCTGGCAAATTATCCAAATCCATCAAGTAATGGAGTTTTAGCACCCTATGAATCTATCGTTTATCAATTGAATTAAAAATGTAGTTTATGATTAACAATTCCATGCCTAATCGTGTTCTTTCATTAGATTTTATGCGCGGATTCATCATGATATTGTTAATGCTGGAAAGTGCTGGTTTATATCAATATCTACATGCTTTTTTAGAAAGTAATCCGGCACAGTTAATTACTAATCAGTTTTTTCATCATCCATGGAATGGGATAAGATTTTGGGATTTAATTCAACCAGGATTCATGTTCATGGCAGGCACTGCAATGGTGTATTCTTTGCAACGTCAGCAAAAAGAAGGAATCAGCTGGAATCAATCATTTATTAAAGTATTGAAAAGATCAGGCTGGCTTTTTTTCTGGGGGGTAATTGATTATGCTGTTAGGTCTAATGGATTGTCATTTGAATTATGGGATGTGCTTACTCAATTATCATTTACTACACTCGTTGCATTTCTAATATTCAGATGGGATTTTAAATGGCAGTTTCTCTTCAGTATTGGATTATTATTGTTAACTGAGGTGATGTATCGCTATTCACATATTACTGGATTCGATAAACCTTTTACTGATCAACAGAATTTTGGAAATTATGTTGATTTATTATTAATGAATAAAATTAATAAAGGAGGATGGGTTGCGATTAATTGTATTCCTACAACAGCTCACACAATATGGGGAGTCTTAGCAGGTAAATTGCTTTTATCAGAACTTTCATGGAAAGAAAAAATAAAATGGCTACTTCTCTTCGGTATTATATTTTTATTGATAGGATTTGGTATGGATGTAACTATTACTCCAATCATCAAACGAATTGCTACTAGCTCCTTTGTGTTTGTTTCAGGGGGTTATTGTTTACTTTTTCTAGCATTAAGTTACTGGTGGATTGATGTGAAAGCACATAAAAAATATTTAAAGCTATTTACAGTAATTGGTATGAATTCACTTTTTATTTATCTCTTCATTGAAATTGTTGCAGATCGTTGGTTTACAGAATATATTCATGTATTTGGGAATGGGTTGTTATCCTATTTAGGATGCTCTGCAAATGTCATTGGGATCTTTAGCGCAATAGCTGTTTTCTTTCTGGAGTGGAAGCTTTGTGAATTTTTATACAAAAAGAAAATATTTTTCAAAATATAATCAGGCTATTTCAGGATATGAAAATTCAAAGTAAATTTCTTTTCAATTAATAATTTTCTCCAGTCAATAAACAGTAACATACAAAGTATAAATATGCCGAGTGCTATTCCTGATAAACTCTTCCA
>CAIJZG010000062.1 GCA_903825065.1 uncultured Bacteroidota bacterium | reverse complement strand
GCTTTGGCAAAACAGTTGAAATGGCCTGATGACTTTTTCTCATTAACTACTGCTTTAAGTTTCACTCGTTATAATTTGAATAACTATGCGATTGATCCTGTGAATCTACCAGGATTTACAAATGGTTACGCGCATAACTTAAATGTGAAATTTACTTTGCTAAGATCATCTGTAGATCAGCCCTTATTTCCTAGAACAGGATCTTCGTTTATGGCAAGTTTACAGGTAACGCCTCCTTATACCTTAATTGATAAAAACATAGTTACCTCTGTAAACCCTTACGAGTGGATTGAATATCATAAATGGCGTTTCAACGGAGAGTGGTATACGCCAATTGGCAAACCAGGTGGTGCTGAACGCAATAAGCAGTTTGTTTTAAAAACATCGGTAAAATTGGGATATTTGGGTAGATATAATTCCAATTTGCAAATCTCACCTTTTGAAAGATTCCAGGTGGGTGATGCAGGTTTAAGTAATCAATTTGCGTTATTAGGATATGATATCATTGCACATAGAGGTTATCCAGTATACAATAATTCAGATCCTAAAATAAACCCTGATCAGCAATCCACTCGTCAGTACTTTACTATTTTCAATAAATACACCATGGAGTTAAGATATCCATTGAGTTTAAATCCGAGCAGCACCATTTATGCATTAGGTTTCTTTGAAGCTGCGAATGGTTGGTATTCAATGAAAGATTACAATCCATTCCAATTGCGAAGATCTGTTGGTTTGGGTATGCGTTTCTTCTTACCAATGTTTGGTTTACTTGGATTTGATTATGGTATAGGTATTGATAGATTAAATGGAACAAATACTTTAAAAGACGCAGCTAGATTTACCTTTATGCTGGGCTTTGAACCAGAATAAAAATTAATAAACAGCTTGTATGAAAAAATTACTTTTTGTTTTTTTAACCATCATTGGATTACAGGGATTTGTTATTGCACAGCAACGTTATGCAGTTATTGACACGAAATATATTTTAGATAAAATTCCGGAGTATAAAGACGCCGATAAACGATTGCAAACGATTAGCCAACAATGGCAAAAGGAAATTGATGATCGTCAGGAACTCCTGGATAAAATGTATAAGAATTACGAGGCAGAGCAGTTCATGTTAACCGATGAATTGAAAAAGAAGCGGGAAGATGAATTATTTGTTAAGGAAAAGGAGGTACGCGATCTGCAAAAAAGACGTTTTGGATATGAGGGCGACCTATTTAAAGAGCGCCAACGTTTAGTTAAACCAATACAGGACAAGGTATATAATGCGATTCAGAAATTAGCTTTGGCAAGAGCTTATGATTTTGTACTGGATAAAAGTGAAGGAATTACCATTATATTTGCCGACCCGAAACTGGATAAGAGTGATGATTTGCTGAAGGAGATGGGGATTAAATTTTAAACAACTATCAATTATAAATTCACTAAAATGAAGAAAGTATTATTTGTGTGTGTGGCTGTTATGGCTAGCCTTTTATTTACTAATCACACCAATGCTCAAACCAAAATTGGAACTTTTGACGAAGAGAGTGTGTTAGGTTTGATGCCAGATATCGATAAAGTAACCGCAGCTTTACAAAGCTATGCTAAGGATTCTTTACAGGTAGATTACGAATATAAAGTAACTGAATTCAATCGCCGAGATAGCATCTTTAAAAAAGATTCAGCTGCAATGCCAGCAAGAGCTAGAGAGCAAGCTGTTAAAGAATTAAATCAAATCAAATACCAATTACTTAATTGGCAGCAATATCAACAACAAGCTGTTCAGGCAAAACAAGAAGAGCTGTTGGTTCCTTACAAACAAAAAATTTATGCTTCTTTAGAAAAGATCATTCGTGAGCAAAAATATTCTCATATTTTCCGCAGCGATGCTTTGTTAAAGTCTCCAATTGGCGATAACTTATCAATCAAAGTTGCGCAAGATTTGAAGTTAAACTTGCCTAAAGAAGTTATTGAAGAATTGAAAAGTCAAGGTATTGCAGTTCCAGCAGGTACCACAGCAGCTCCAGCTACCAAGCCAGCTCCTAAAAAAGGATAATTAATTCCATAAATATTTTTTTAGAACCCCATCCATGCGATGGGGTTCTTATTTTTGATACATGAAGAAGACAGCAATTGGTGTTTTTGATAGCGGTTACGGCGGTTTAACTATACTTAAAGAGATCGTAAAACAATTACCCGATTACGATTATATCTATTTAGGTGATAACGCCCGTGCACCCTACGGCCCAAGATCTTTCGATACTGTTTACCAATATACTTTGCAATGTGTTGAATGGTTTTTTGAACAGGGCTGTGAATTGGTAATTTTAGCCTGTAATACAGCATCTGCAAAAGCGCTAAGAAACATACAACAAAAGGATTTACCCAAGTTGGGAACCAATAAAAGGGTCTTAGGTGTAATCAGGCCCAGTACAGAAATTATTGGCAACTTTTCTAAAACAGGTTCGATTGGTATTCTGGGAACTATCGGCACCGTTTTAAGTGAAAGTTATCCCATAGAAATTCATCATTTTTTTCCGGAGATCAAAGTATTTCAACAAGCTTGTCCGATGTGGGTTCCATTAATTGAAAATGGCGCATTTAATAGCCCCGGGGCAGACTATTTTATAAAACAATACTTAGATGAATTATTGGCACAATCAGCTGAAATTGATACCATTTTGCTGGCTTGCACCCATTACCCCATTTTAATTGATAAAATAAAACAATATCTGCCAGTTGGAATTGAATTGGTGTCGCAAGGAGCGATCGTAGCTAAAAGTTTGGCGCAATATCTTGATAATCATCAGGATATCTCACAAATGATCAGCAAAACAGGTAGCCTTCATTTTTTCACAACCGATTCTGCAGCTGATTTTGATAATCATGCGAGTCTGTTTTTTGGGAAGGAAGTTAAATCGGAACATATTTTTCTCTGATTCTTTTGCCTTTTGGTGTACAATCCTTACCTTCGCCGTCCTTTCACAAGCAGCAGTATGGTGACTGCAGGCATGAAACGAAACAATATTACCGGGTTAGTAAAAAAACGATAAAATGAAACGTACATTCCAACCACACAAACGTCGTCGTAAAACCGTTCACGGTTTTCGTAAGCGTATGGAGTCTGCAAATGGCCGCAAGGTATTAGCAAGCCGCAGAGCGAAAGGCCGCAAGAAACTTTCTGTTTCTAGCGAGAAAGGATTAAAATAATTACTCGGCAAGACCGCATAAAATATTTAGCCTCATTCCAAGTTCCTGGGATGAGGTTTTTTAGTTTTGTATAACATGGCAGCAAAAACATTTACCTATTCAGGACCTGAAAAACTAAAAAGCAGAAAAATGCTCAATCAAGTTTTTGCAGAAGGGAAATCGTTGAATGTTTTTCCTTTAAAGATTACCTATACTACAAAAGAAGTGGTAGGTGCTAGTATTGCACAGATAGGAGTTGGGGTAAGTTCCAGACACTTTAAAAAAGCGGTTGATCGCAATCGTGTAAAACGATTACTTCGTGAATCGTATCGTTTGCAAAAGTTTAGTTTATTAGAATTAATTCCTGATAAAAAACAATTGAGTGTTTTTATTTTATTTGTAGGGAAAGGGATCAGCGATACGTCTTTGATTCCCGAAAAGATGCAATTGATTTTACAAAAACTAGGAAACAGTTTTCAAAATAAATTGTGACATGGAAAAAATCGTTTCGCTTTTCAAGCAAATATTGATCCTTCCATTTATAATAATTATCCGATTTTATCAATGGGTAATTTCACCTGCATTAGGTCCTAAGTGTAGGTTTACACCAACTTGTTCGCAGTATACCGCAGAGGCTTTGAAAAAGCACGGTCTTGCAAAAGGATTTTTATTGTCTGTAAAAAGAATCAGTAAATGCAGACCAGGTGGCGGACATGGTTATGATCCTGTTCCTTAAAATTATTTTGTTGGAATAACTACTTTGGTAAAGCCTTCCAGTTTAGTAACGGTCTCTCTAATTTCTCTGATACTATAAAAGCGATACACTTCAGGTTCTTTGCCATCAACTCTTTCAGCTGTTGTCATCTGATGAAAAGGCCCAACAATAATAGCTTCTAAATTATCGGTAATTTTTATGGCTTGATTGGGAAGAATAAAAAAGTTATGATTTGCTGTGCTGATATTTTTTGCTTCCATTAATTGATGCAATGAATCGATTTTTATTTTCAATTCATCCTGTGTCATAATATCTTTCTGCAATTTAGGACTTACATAATTCTGTTTACTACCAAGGATCGTATCGTTTTTGATATTGATTATATATAATCCATTTTCTTTAAAACTGATAGCGGCATCTCCCGTTGGTCCGTTTAGTTTTAAAGCTACTTCGGCGCTTGAGATATTAATTATTTTTTCTTCGTGTCCTTTGCCATCTTTAGCTGAAATGGTTTTTGCAGCTTCATCATATTGAGCAGGACCTTTGCTCATAATATAAATTCGTTTATTATTTCCAGCGCAAGAAGAGAGCAAAACAAAAGCGATTAAAATGGCAACAATATTTCTCATAAGGGTTATTTAAAAAAATCCCGTGAAGCAAATGATTCACGGGATTAAAACTAATTCTTTTATAGTAGATTAAACTGCTGCAGCAAAACGCTCAGCAACTTTTGTCCAGTTAACTACATTCCAGAAAGCAGCTAAATAATCTGCTCTGCGGTTTTGATATTTTAAATAGTAGGCGTGTTCCCAAACGTCTGCGCCTAAAATGGGATGTCCTTTTACATCAGCAACATCCATCAATGGATTATCCTGATTAGGAGTAGATGAAACTTCTAATTTACCATCTTTCACAATCAACCAAGCCCAGCCGCTACCAAAGCGTGTCATACCTGCTGTAGTAAATTTTTCTTTAAATGCATCGAAAGATCCGAAAGCTGCAGTTATAGCATCAGCTAATGCACCTGTTGGAGCACCGCCAGCATTTGGGGCTAAACTTTCCCAGAAGAAAGTATGGTTCCAATGTCCGCCACCGTTGTTACGGACTGCCGGACTGATTGTTCCTGCAACAGCTACTAATTCAGCCAAAGTCTTGCCTTCATTAGGAGTTCCTGCAACAGCTTTATTTAAATTATCAACATAAGCCTGATGGTGTTTGCCATGGTGAATCTGCATGGTAAGGGTATCGATATGTGGTTCTAATGCTTCGTGTGCGTAGGGTAAAGGTGCTAATGTAAATGACATAATATTTTTTTAATGTGATGAGTTACAAATTTAGCTTCTTAATTCATATTTATTCTTACATAAATCAATTGTTTCTGAACTCGAAAATTATTATCCCCCAGCTTTCAAGCTGGGAGTTGGAAGATGTAGTATTGTTAACCCCAGCTTTCAAGCTGGGGGATAGATGATGGAGAAGGAATCGGGCTTTAGCCCTTACGCTGTGAGGTCTACTAAGTGGCTGACCTATCACTCTCTGGATGCATCTACTGTAAGGGCTAAAGCCCAATATCATCAGGTATCCCAAGCCCCTAGGCTGAAGCCTAGGGTTAACATAAGTTTTGTGATTTCCATGCTAGGCTGAAGCCTAGGGTTAATATAAGATCTGTGATGCAAATTCTTGCTGAAGCCTAGGGTAAATATATGTTTTGAGATTTCCTAGCAAGACTGAAGTCAGAGTTAACCATTATCTTTTATCTCTAAAAAAACTCTGAATCATAAAAGCACATTCGGCTTCCAGGATTCCATGGGTTATCTGCGTTTTGGCGGGGAAGGGTCCTGGTTCTTTAGTAAGGTGGAGGTATCCATTTTTACTGTCCGATGCTCCATAAACGATTCTTTTGATCTTGCCCCAATATATGGCACCCGCACACATCAGGCAGGGCTCTAGGGTTATATAAAGCGTTGCTTCGGGTAAGTATTTAGATCCAAGAAGGTTGAAGGCAGATGTGATGGCTAATATTTCTGCATGAGCAGTAGCATCGTTCAATAATTCTACTTGATTATGTCCTCGCGCAATGATTTTATTATTCATCACCACAACAGCACCAACAGGTACTTCATCTGCTTCATAAGCTTTCAGCGCCTCTTTCAGCGCTTCCTGCATAAAATAGGTGTCATCAAATTCTAGCATGTTGCTAAGATAAGTGAAAAGTGAAAAGTCAAAATTCAAAAGCAATATCAAAAAATAAAAGAGCCACCTTTTTAGGAGGCGGCTCTTAAAAAAAATACTATTTAATCTTACAATTTTTTAATCTTGATATCTTTGAACCATACTTCATTTCCATGATCCTGTAATCCGATATGGCCACTGAAGACCTTAGCGAAATCGGGCATGTCTTTGAATTTGCTTCCTGCTATTAATTTTTTCCAATTGTCATCACCAACAGTTGTAGAAACTACTGTAACGCCATTTAAAAGTAAATCCAGCTTTCCTTTATTGCTGATAATTTCTACTTGGTTCCATTCACCTACTGCTTTTACTACTCCTTCTTTACCTGCAATTAAATCGTACAAATTACCGGCGCGGTGTTTTAAAATTTTTCCATCTGAATGACCATCATTATCTAGCACTTGCATTTCAGGTCCAGTAAACCATATTTGCTTATACTTTGCTGGATCGTCCTGAATAAAAAAGATAACGCCACTGTTACCATTCTTCGAAATTTTCCAATCTAATTTTAAATCGAAATTTTCAAAACTTTCATTCGTAACAAGATCGCCAGCACTCAGGCCTTTACCAGCATCGAGATGAATGGTTCCATCTTCCACTTTCCAGGCTTCACCTGCAGTTGGTTTGCCATAGCTATGCCAGCCCTTGGTAGTTTTTCCATCAAATAAAGAAATCCATCCCTTTTGATTTTCAAGGGACTTATCTGATTTTTTAACGTTGCCACCAGTTAAGATTGCGAACGAAACCAGACTGTATAGGAGTATTGATTGCATGTTGATTTATTTACGAAGTAATAAAACATATTTAGCTAAAGCCTTAGCATCTGCTTCTGAAAGTGTAGCATGAGGCGTCATGGGAAGTTGACCCCAAACACCAGTACCCCCTTTAATAATTTTGCTTGCCAACATCGCTACGTTTGCATCATTATTTTCGTACTTAGCTGCAACCTCTTTATACGCGGGTCCAATTAATTTCGAATCTGTTTTATGACAAGTTAAACAGTCAGACTTAGCGATTAATTCAACTCCTTTTTGATAATCAGGATTAGAACTTAAATCATTTGCAGGAGCTGCAGCAACCGCAGGTGCATCTGTTGTTTTGTTATCATTTGCTTTGTTACTACTACATGCGCCAATAAACACCAACAGTGCAATGGCTACTAAATACTTTTTCAATGCTATTAGAATTTTATTGATTAAAAAGATAAAGTTATTAATGAATTCCTAGAATTCGGCGATTAAATTCTTCGTTTGAACCCGTATTCGCAAAATCATCAAATGCCTTTTCAGTTACTTTAATGATATTGTTTTTTATGAACACAGCACCTTCTGCTGCACCCACTTCAGGATGTTTGATGGCGCATTCCCACTCCATTACTGCCCAACCCTTATAGTTATAAGCAGCTAGTTTACTGAAGATAGATTTGAAATCAACCTGTCCATCTCCTAAAGAGCGGAAGCGGCCTGCACGTTCTACCCATCCTTGGTATCCGCCATAAACACCTTGTTTACCTGTTGGATTAAATTCAGCATCTTTTACATGGAACATTTTAATACGCTCGTGATAAAAATCGATGTATGCTAAATAGTCTAAACATTGTAATACAAAATGTGAAGGGTCGTATAATAAATTTGCGCGTTTGTGGTTGTTTACTTTTTCTAAGAACATTTCATAACTCACACCATCGTGCAAATCTTCACCAGGATGTATTTCATAACATAGGTCAACTCCATTTGCATCGAACTCATTTAAAATCGGAGTCCATCTTTTACCCAATTCTGTAAATCCGGTCTCTACTAATCCTGCAGGACGTTGTGGCCATGGGTAAACAGTATGCCATAATAAAGCCCCACTAAAGGTGGCACAAGCGTCTAGTCCTAAATTCTGCGAAGCTTTTGCAGCATACCTTAATTGTTGTACAGCCCATTCGGTTCTAGCTTTTGGATTATTACGAACTTCTTCTGGAGCAAATCCGTCGAACAATGCATCATATGCGGGATTCACGGCAACCAACTGTCCTTGCAAATGAGTTGATAGTTCGGTAATTTCCATACCTGCAGCATTTACGATGCCCTTGATTTCATCAGCATATGTTTTACTTTCTGCTGCTTTTTTCAGATCAATACAACGTGAATCCCATGCTGGGATTTGCACGCCTGCAAATCCTAAACTTTTAGCCCAGGCACAAATAGTATCGAGTTTATTAAATGGCGCAGTGTCGCCCATAAACTGAGCTAGAAATATTGCAGGACCTTTTATATTAGTCATGATGAATGATTATAGTTTTATTAGATTTTATATGCTGTCCATTTAATATCTGATTGAGCAGAAGCCACTACATTATCAATAAACGCCATGCCTCTGATGCCATCTTCAACACCTGGAAAATCTAATTCTTCTTTGGTAGGAGTAGTGCCATCAATTCTTGCAGAAACCGTTTTTGCGAAATTGTGATAAATATTGGCGAATGCTTCCAGGTAACCTTCTGGGTGTCCACCCGGAGTTCTACAATTACTTGTAGCATAAGAAGATAATCGATCTCCATAATTTCCACCAGCGCGTAAAATTTGAGTTGGTGCATCTAACCATTTTACTAATAAAGTATTGGGTTCATGTTGTGCCCATTCTAATCCGCCTTTCTCTCCGTAGATACGAATTTTCAATGCGTTCTCTTCACCAGCGGCTACTTGCGATGCCATTAAAACTCCGGCTGCACCATTATCAAACTTTAATAAAACACCGCCATCATCATCCAGCATACGACCAGGTACTAGTGCATTTAAATCGGCACATAAATGGGTAATTTTTGCACCAGTAATATATTCAGATAAATGTGCAGCGTGTGTACCGATATCACCCATACAACCAGCTTTACCACTTTTTTTAGGATCTGTTCTCCATGCTGCTTGAGCATTACCTTCTCTTTCAGATAATTTGCTCAACCAACCTTGTGGATACTCTACCCATACTTTACGAATCTTACCGAGTACACCATCTGAAACCATTGCCTTGGCTTGTTTCACCATTGGGTAACCAGAATAAGTATGTGTTAAACAAAGTATCAAACCAGTTTCTTCCACTTTCTTTTTTAATTGAATTGCTTCATCTAAAGTAAAGGCAATTGGTTTTTCAATTACTACATGAAAGCCATGATCCAATGCCATCATTGCTGGTGCAAAGTGTGCGAAGTTGGGCGTAACGATTGTTACAAAATCAATTCTTTTATCTGCTGGTAAAGCTGCTTCCTTTGTGATCATCTCATCATAAGTAAGATATGTTCTGTCGGCAGGCAAGAACAACATCTTACCGGAATCAACAGCTATCTCTGGATTAATACTTAATGCTCCTGCGGCAACTTCAATCAAGCCATCCATATTGGCGGCAAAGCGATGTATGGCTCCAATGAAAGCGTCTTTCCCGCCTCCAACCATACCCATTCTGAGTTTTCGATTCATTTGGTTGTACTTTTTTTTATTAAATGTAAGGATATTTTAATTTGATTACATCGTGTCGTTTTGACACAAAGCCCCCCTAATCTGGTGTTGATAAATTATTTTTTCATGGCTTTGATTTTTCAATCGAGTTTTTAAAAATAAAAAATTACATTTAACTTCTTAAATTTTCTTTTTAACTCTAACGACATGCAAACTACCCCACAACGTAGCCAATTATTTGTTGCCAGTTGTCTGGCACTTTTGGTAACTTCTTTATCTTTTGGAATTCGAGCTGGTATACTAGGAAGACTAGGCGTACAATTCGAATTAAACGCATCTCAACTTGGTACCATTGCCTCTACTGCTTTCTGGGGATTCCCATTAGCTATTGTAGCAGGTGGAGTACTTGTTGATCTTATTGGGATGAAAAAACTTTTGCTCGTTGCATTTGCTTTTCATTTAATAGGAATTGTTTTAACCATTTTCGCCGGAGGTTATTGGAGCTTATTTATTTCAACATTATGTATCGGTATTGCGAATGGTACTGTTGAAGCTGCTTGTAATCCTTTGGTAGCAACAATTTACTCTGATAACAAAACTACCAAATTGAATCACTTTCACTTATGGTTTCCTGGTGGAATTGTAATTGGTACCTTATTGGTTTTCTTATTAGATAAAATTAATGTTGGTTGGCAGATCCAAGTTGGATTGATGGCTATTCCTACAATTATCTACGGTTATTTATTTAGTAAATTAGATTTCCCTGTTACTGAACGTGTTGCTAGTGGCGTATCTGCAAAAGATATGTACAAGGCAGTAATTTTTACCCCTTTATTTTGGGTGATGTTTATTTTAATGTTTGGTACTGCCATTACAGAATTATTTACTGGTCAGTGGATCGATATTTTATTGAAAAATGTATCTGACAATGCGATTCTATTATTAACAGTAGAAACTGGTGTAATGGTATTGGGCCGAGCCTTTGCGAAACCTGTGATCAAACAATTCTCACCACAAGGGGTATTGATTATTTCAGCAGCTTTGGCTACAGTTGGTTTGTATTTATTGGGCCATAGCTCAGGCAATACTTTATTTGCAGGTGCTTTGGTTTTTGGTATGGGAGTTTGTTATTTCTGGCCAACAATGATTGGATTTGTTTCTGAGAACTTACCTAGAACCGGTGCTATCGGGATGAACTTGATGGGAGGTGCCGGTATGTTTGCAGTATCAGTTTATATGATATTCATGGGCGGTTATTATGATCGTTTGATCGCTGCTAAATTACCCGCAGGCGCAGACATTAAAGTATATAATGATGCAGCTACGGGCACTGAATTTGCAAATGTTTTGAACGAAGCAAAAAAAGCAGCTGGTCCAGAAATTATAAATTTCACGCTCGTTATTCCAATATTTTTAACAGTTGCTTTTATCGGTCTTTATTTCTATATGAAAGGAAGAAAGAAGGAAGTGTTAACTGCTGTTTAGTTTCATAGAATTAAGAAAAAAGTATGTCATTAAATACAAACAGAA
Organism: uncultured Bacteroidota bacterium; assembly: GCA_903825065.1. Lineage (GTDB taxonomy): Bacteria > Bacteroidota > Bacteroidia > Chitinophagales > Chitinophagaceae > Sediminibacterium. Next base: position 7,545 of record CAIJZG010000062.1, on the reverse strand, counting down.
GATCAGTTATTAAAAACCTGATGGCAGGTTCTGCGGCACTAGCCACAGGTGGTGTATTGTCATCTTTTACCCAAGACATGAAAGAAAAAAATACTTCTGGCCAACTCAAAGGAAATATTAATCATTCCGCTTGTCGATGGTGTTATGGAGCAATTCCATTGGAACAACTTTGTATTTCTGCAAAAGAAATTGGATTGGTTGGAATTGATTTAGTGGGTCCGAAAGATTGGGACATGCTAAAAAAATATGGTCTTCTTTCAACTATGTGTAACGGTGCTGAAATAAGTCTTAGTAAAGGATGGAACGATAAACAATATCATGATACTTTAATTAAGAGTTATACCGAGCATATCGATTTAGTTTCTAAAGCAGGTTTTGTAAATCTGTTTGTTGCAAGTGGTAATAAGGGAACCATTGATGATGAAACAGGATTAAAAAATTGTGTGGAAGGCTTGAAGCAAATCGTAGGCTTAGCTGAAAAGAAAGGTGTAATACTTCAAATGGAATTATTGAATAGCAAAATTGATCACAAAGATTATATGTGCGATCGTTCTGCCTGGGGCGTTGAATTAGTTAAGCGTATTGGCTCACCTAATTTCAAATTATTATACGATATCTATCATATGCAAATTGATGAAGGAGATGTAATTCGTACTATTCGCAATCATCATGAATCATTCGGTCACTACCATACAGGTGGGGTTCCGGGAAGAAATGAAATTGATGAACGTCAGGAATTATATTATCCTGCAATAATGAAAGCGATTGTTGCTACCGGTTATAAAGGCTATGTGGCACAAGAATTTATTCCTGCCGATGCAGATCCGATTGCTTCATTAAGGAAGGCTATTCAAATCTGCGACATTTAATAAACTATAAAAAACCAAATAAATCACAACAAATGGCTGATCAAACTTATGATGCAATAGTAGTTGGTTCGGGTATCAGCGGTGGCTGGGCTGCGAAAGAACTTACTGAAAAAGGGCTTAAAGTTTTACTACTTGAAAGAGGACGTAATATTGAGCATATCAAAGATTATGTTTCTGCAAACAAAGAAGCATGGGATTTTCCACATCGAGGTCGCAGAACACAACAAATGATTCACGACTATCCAAATCTGAAAAGAGACTATGCACTAAATGAAACTAATTTAGATTATTGGTGTAAAGATTCAGAACATCCTTATACTGAAGTAAAGCCATTTTATTGGTTTAGAGGATATCACGTTGGTGGTAAATCATTGATGTGGGGTCGTCAGAGTTATCGCTGGAGTGATTTAGATTTTGAAGCAAATTTAAAAGATGGTCACGGTGTTGATTGGCCTGTGCGTTATAAAGACATTGAGCCATGGTATAGCTATGCTGAAAAATTTGCCGGCATCAGTGGCAATAGAGATGGACTAGCAGTTTTACCTGATGGTCAGTTCTTGCCACCAATGGATATGACCTGCGTTGAAAAAGATGTAGCTGCAAGAATCAAAGAACATTATAAAGGTGAGCGTGCCATGATTATTGGTCGTACCGCTAACCTTACTGTTCCTCATGAAGGAAGAACCAATTGCCAGTTTAGAAATAAATGTTGGTTAGGTTGTCCTTTTGGCGGATACTTCAGCACACAATCTTCTACTTTACCTGCTGCCCAAAAAACTGGAAATTTAACCTTACGTCCTTATAGTATTGTTACAAGAGTATTGTATGATAAAGACAAGAAAAAGGCAACAGGTGTTGAAGTGATGGATTCTGAAACCTTGAAGACAGTTGAATACAAATCAAAAATTGTTTTCTTAAATGCCGGAACACTAGACACTGCAAAGATTCTAATGAATTCTGCAACTGATGTATGGCCTGATGGATTAGGTAGCAGCAGTGGAGAGCTTGGTCATAACTTAATGGACCACCATTTAGGAACTGGGGCTAGCGGAAAAGTAGAAGGTTATGAAGACAAATACTATTTCGGTCGCCGTGCAAATGGAATTTATATCCCACGTTATAGAAATGTGGGTAATGATAAGCGCGATTATGTTCGTGGATTTGGTTATCAAGGAAGTGGTTCGAGAGAAGGATGGAATCATCAAGTGGCTGAATTTAGCATTGGTGCTGATTTTAAAGAAGCCATAACAGAACCCGGAAGTTGGACAATGGGTATGGGTGGATTTGGAGAAATGTTGCCGAATCATGATAATAAAATCTCAATCGACAAAAACAAGAAAGATAAATGGGGCATGAATGTCTTAGCTATCGATTGTGAGTTGGGAGAAAACGAAAAGAAAATGCGTAAGGATTGTGTTAACGATGCCATTGAAATGTTGACTGCTGCTGGTGTAAAAGATGTGAAGGGTCATGATGGTGATGGTACTCCAGGAAAAGGTATTCATGAAATGGGAACTGCACGTATGGGTAGAGATCGTAAAACATCAGTATTAAATGGTAATAACCAAGTATGGGATGCACCGAATGTATTTGTAACAGACGGCGCGTTTATGGCATCTTCTTCTTGCGTTAATCCATCTTTAACTTATATGGCATTTACTGCTAGAGCTGCGGCATTTGCTGTAGAGGAACTAAAAAAACAAAATATTTAAAATCAATTGCAGTTTAGTAAATTACTCTTGCAAAATTTAAAACCTTTTAAATTATAAAGAATGAATAGAAGAGAAGCCATTTCCAGTGTTGCGTTGCTGTTGGGTGGAACTTTAATAGGAGCTGAAGCATTTATTTCTGGTTGTAAAACCTCTGATAAAAATGCAGCTGCCTTCAACTTATCAAAAGATGATATCGCATTTTTGAATGAAGTTGGTGAAACCATTTTGCCTGCAACCGGAACACCTGGAGCTAAAGAAGCTAAAGTAGGAGAGTTCATGAGCGTATATGTGAAAGACTGTTACGAAGCCAAAGACCAGACAATTTTTGCAGAAGGTCTGAAAAAACTCGACGAAGCAAGTAAGAAAAAATCTGGTAAAACATTTTTGGAAAGTACTCCTGAACAAAGACATGATTTGTTAGTAGACTTGGATAAAGAAATGAAAGACTATCAGAAGTCTAAAAAAGAAACAGACCCTACCCATTATTTCAAAATGGTAAAAGAGTTAACCTTATTAGGTTTCTTTACCTCTGAAGTAGGTGCTACCAAAGCATTGCGCTATGTGGCAGTGCCGGGTAAATACGAAGGTTGTATCCCTTACAAAAAAGGTGATAAAGCCTGGGCTACTTAGGATTATTTTTTAAAATGACTTAGTAGATTTAATACTCAAAATTCAAAAGTAAAAATTCAAAAAAAGGGGATGCATCAATCGATGCGTCCCCTTTTTAGTTTATTCAATTCAATGTTGTTTTTGAATTTTTACTGTTGACTTAAACTCCTAAGCTCCATCCTTCACGATATTGTCTCTTCACAAATTGGTTGGCTTCATCGAAGTTGGTGATCTTCATATTTGGTCCATCCCAAAGCAATTTAATTCCTCTACCTGGATGTTCAATCCCGCCTTTCGAATTTTTCTTTTCGATATTATAACTACGGAGCGCCAAGTTACCCATTAAGATACTTTCTGTGAGTGGTCCGGCAATATCAAAATGCGAACTCAGGTTTTTTGCCAAATCAGTACCATAGCCAGCAATAGAAGCTTCCACCCATGCAGCATAGTGCCCACCTTCACCTCCTTTTACGCGAGTAACAGTTTGAGGAACGATGGTTGTTTTAGTTAATGAGGTTGGTAATAATTGTGGATTAAGACCATAAGTGCCACACATCATTTTACCTTTTGAACCAATGAAAATAGCGCCATTGCCACCATCACCCATCACTTCATTTGCACCCAATTCTTCAGGACGCTCCGGTTGAATGCCACCATCCATCCAATGCAATTTCAAATCTGGTTTACCATTTTTGCCTTTGAAAGTTAAAATGATATGTGATGAAACGGGGCCACTTTCAGGGAAATTGGCTTTTGTCCAGTTAGCAATATAAGGGGTTGATACACTACATTCTGCTCCATCAGGATATCCTAATCCCAACACTGCAAAAGCAGGAGCCATAATATGACAGGCCATATCGCCCAATGCACCGGTACCATAATCCCACCATCCGCGCCAGTTAAATGGTATCAAACCTTCTACATAATCTTTTTTTGGAGCGGTACCCTGCCATAGATCCCAATCTAATCCAGCTGGAACGGCAGGTTTGTCTTTTGACCAGCCAATACCCTGAGGCCAAACTGGTCGGTCTGTATAACAATAAATGGTATGTACATCACCAATAAGACCAGCATTATACCAATCCACTAATTGACGTACCCCATCGCCCGAAGATCCTTGGTTTCCCATTTGGGTAACCACTTTATAACGATGTGCTGCTTCTGTAAGCATACGTGCTTCGTAAATATCGTGTGTTAAAGGTTTTTGAACATACACATGTTTATTCAATTGCATCGCAGCCATGGCAGCCACGGCATGTTGGTGATCTGGGATAGATACAGAAACAGCATCAATTAGTTTATGTTCTTTATCTAACATTTCGCGATAGTCTTTGTACACTTTTGCGTTTGGATAGCGCTTGCGACTTGCACCAGATTGGCGTTCATCTACATCGCACAAGAAAGCGATATCAGCTTTACCACTTTTAAAGAAGTTCCAAAGATCGCTTTCGCCTTTACCGCCCGCGCCGATCCCGGCTACTTGTAATTTATCGCTAGGTGCAACAAATCCACGACCAAGAACGTGACGCGGTACAATGGTAAAACCTGCTAGAGCCAATGCGCTATTGCGAATAAAACCGCGGCGCGAATTGTTGATGGGTTCATTTTTTTTCATGTAAGAATCGTTGGTGTTTGTAGTAGAAAAATTAGAGAATGAATTTATTGAAATTGTTACATACTTACAGAATAATTATTTAAACGATTCAGATGTTTTGTTGTTATTATTTGAAGACTACAATCTGTATCTTTAAGATTCCTGCCATTGCCCATATAAAAAATAGAATATGTCTACTGAAATAGTAAATCAACTCAAACAGATGCGCCATTTTTTTGATACTGGTGCTACTCGCAGCTATGCTTTTCGAAAAAAACAATTAGAAGTATTAAAGCAAGCAGTACAAGATTATGAAGAGGAAATTTATACTGCTTTATTTACTGACTTAAAAAAAAGTAAAGAAGAATGCTGGGTAACTGAGAATGGATTTTTTATAGCAGAAATGAGTGCTATGTTGGATGGACTTAAATCCTGGATGGAACCAGAGTCTGTTTCTACCAATATCTTAAACCTTCCTTCTAGTAGTAGAATTGAAAAAGAACCGATGGGTGTGGTATTGATTATTGGTCCTTGGAATTATCCTTTTCAACTATTATTTGCCCCATTAATTGGTGCAATCGCTGCGGGTAATGCGGTTGTATTAAAACCCAGCGAATTTGCGCCAGCAACTGCTGCGCTCATGCAAAAAATTATCGAATCGGTTTTTCCTAAAGAATATATTTTATATGTTGCTGGAGATGGTGCTGTTGTAATTCCAGCAATGATGCAGCATTTCAGATTTGATCATGTGTTCTATACAGGCAGCACTGCTGTGGGGAAAATAATTTATAAAATGGCAGCGGAAGAACTCGTGCCAGTAACTTTAGAATTGGGCGGTAAAAGTCCTTGCGTTGTAGAGACAGATGCTAATATTAAAATTGCGGCTAAGCGAATTGTGATGACAAAGTTCTCAAATGCTGGTCAGATGTGTGTGGCGCCAGATTATGTGCTCGTGCATATTTCAAAAAAAGATGCGTTGGTAAAAGCAATGCGTGAAACTATCGATCAATTTTTTGGGGCTAGAGCAGAAGAATGTGAAAATTTTGGAAAGATTATTAACGAAAAACAATTCGACAGACTCGTAACTTATTTAAAGGAAGGAAAAATTATTCGTGGCGGAAGAACTAACAGAGATTTATTATTTATTGAGCCAACATTATTGGAAGAAATTACCATTGATATGCAGGTGATGAAGGATGAAATTTTTGGTCCTATACTTCCTATTCTTACCTTTCAAACAATGGATGAAGCAAAAGCTATCATTGCTAAAAATCCAAATCCTTTGGCATTTTATGTATTTACAGAAAGTAGTACCATTGAGCAATCCTGGTTGGATGCCATACCATCTGGAGGGGCTTGTGTAAACAATGCCAGTTGGCATTTAACTAATCACAAATTACCATTTGGCGGAAGAGGGTATAGTGGCATGGGAGCTTATCATGGTAAGACTTCTATAGATACTTTTAGTCATCAAAAATCTATTTTAAAAACACCAACTTGGTTAGATCCTTCTGTAAAATATCCGCCTTTTAAAGGGAAGCTGGGTATGTTTAAATTAGTAATTCGTTAAAATGAAAAGTATTCGTATGAAAACCGTGATTATAGTAATCCCTTTAATGTTGGCGGCTGTTTTATTAATGAAAAAGAAAGATATGAGTTATAGACAATCCGTATTAAAATCGATGTACCCCCTCATCATGTTACCAGGAAAAGTATTTGGATCTAAAAATGCCATTCAAAAAAACACTAATCATATTCATCCAATTGTAGATTTTTATTCTTTAAAAATTGTTTTGAATGATGGGCGTATTTTAGATGTGAATCAATTTAAGGGAAAGAAAATAATATTAGTAAATACTGCAAGCGATTGTGGTTATACCGCTCAATATGCTGAATTGGAAAAATTGTATCAGCAACACAAAGAAAATTTAGTGATTATTGGATTTCCGGCTAATGATTTTAAAGAACAAGAGAAAAAAGATGATGCAGCGATTGCAGAATTTTGTAAAATAAATTACGGGGTAACATTCTATCTGGCCAAAAAATCGCAAGTGATCAAGGGGACTGAACAGAACCCGGTTTTTAATTGGTTATCGAACCAGGAAAAAAACGGTTGGTGCAATCAGGAACCCAAATGGAATTTCTGTAAATATTTAGTAGATGGCAATGGAGTGCTTACGCATTTTTTTGCACAATCCGTATCTCCACTTGATCCTCAGGTGATAGATGAAGTAAAAATTCAAGATTAAAAATTCAAAAGCATCTTTTACTTTTTGAATTTTTAATCTTGCCTTTTGAATTTAAACCGGGCACTTCTGATGATAATCGATTAAGTCTATCTGTGCTCTTTCAAATTCATACCCTTGATAATATTGCTGTAATTCGTCCAGCACGGTTTCCACTTCTTCTACTGTATTGAGAATAACTAAACGGCTTCTAAACTCTTTTATATTGGGTAATCCTTTTAAATAGTTGGTATAATGTCTGCGCATTTCATAAATGCCTGCCATACCACCCTTCCATTCGAAGGATTTGTGTAAATGCTTTTTGCAAACTATGATTCGCTCTTCTAAAGTAGGTGGGGCCATTAACTGGCCATGCTCCATAAAATGTTTAATTTCTCTGAAAATCCAAGGGTAGCCTATGGCGGCTCTACCAATCATTATTCCATCCACACCATAACGTTCTTTGTATTCCTTGGCTTTTTGAGGTGAATTAATATCACCATTGCCAAAAATAGGAATCTTAATCCGCGGGTTGT
>CAIJZG010000061.1 GCA_903825065.1 uncultured Bacteroidota bacterium | reverse complement strand
ATAAAGAATAATTGTTTTGGAAGATTTGAAATTCCTATCTGTCATATTATATCCCCAAGCATCATACATTGTTTCGCAGGTTTCTAGAGGTAATTGAGAAATATCAGCTCCCCCAAATCCTGTTGTATTAGAGACAGGTAAATCTTTTTCAAACATTTGAAAATCTTCTCCAGCAATAGGCAATAAATGATGATTATTGCCAATCAAGCACTGAGGTTGAAGTTTGTGTATCAAACTATAAATTTCATCATAGTGCCAGTTTACTTTTGATTGCAAAGTTTTATCAATGTCATTATCTAATTGATCCCAATGCCCATCAAACCAGATGGTTGATACTTCTCCGTAGTTTGTAAGTAATTCAGTTAATTGGGCCTTCATAAATTTAATATAAGATTCCCAATTACTTTTTTCAGTTCTCCCAGATTTTTTACCAGTCTTTCCTGTCTCCCATTGATAATCTGAACGATACCAATCCAATAATGAATAGTAAAAACAAATTTTTATTCCTTGACGATGACATTCATCGGCAATTTCTTTTACTATGTCTTTACCATATTGAGTGTTGGTGATTTTCCAATCTGATTCTTTCGTATCAAAATTACTAAAGCCATCATGATGACGAGTTATCAGGGTTATATATTGCATCCCAGCATTTTTTGCAATGGACACCCATTCTTTTGCATTAAAATCTCTTGGATCGAATACTTTTTGTAAAAGCTTATAATCTTCCTGACGAATTCCCCGATTATTCATGACCCATTCGCCATTTGCTAATACACTTGATAAACCCCAATGAATGAACATACCAAATTTCATGTCTTGAAATTGTTGGCGAGCGGCTATATTTTCTTTGCTAGGAACATAGCCTTGCTGAGCATTAACAAATAGGCCTAAAACCAATGATAATAATAACACCAGGTATTTTTTCATGTAGATAGTTTTAATTGTTCAATTTTATAAATCCACCGTCAATCGGATAATCATTACCAGTTATGAAACCCGCTTCATCACTACATAAATAAAGAGCTAATGCAGCAATTTCTTCCACATTGCCCATTCTTCCAATTGGCTGACTTTTAGATAATTTCTCAAACATTTCGTCTTCCATACCTGCATAATTTTTAGCAATGAAACCATCTACAAATGGGGTATGCACTCTTGCGGGTGAAATAGAATTACATCGAATATTTTCAGAAAGATAATCGCGAGCAACACTTAATGTCATGGCATATATCGCACCTTTACTCATACTATAAGCAAAGCGATCCGGAAGGCCTACAATTGCTGCAATTGAGGCCATATTAAGAATTACTCCTTTCTTATTTTTCTTCATCAAAGGAATTGCGCAATGAATTGCATTGTAAGCGCCTTGCACATTCACGCGAAAAATTTTCTCGAAATCTTCTGTATTTGTATTTTCAGCATTTCCAACATGAGCAATACCTGCATTATTTACTAGAATATCAAGAGCTCCTATGGAATCAAATACTTTCGTCATAGCTATTTGATCACTAACATCACAGCAATGAGCTTTTGCTGATCCACCAGTTGAATTAATTTCTGCAACTACTTTTTCAGCTGCCTCTAAATTAAATTCAATAATATGCACTAATGCACCCTGCTTTGCAAAGAGCTCTGCCATTGCTTTTCCTATACCACTTCCCGCTCCGGTTATTACTGCCGATTTACTTTTAAGACTAAACATAATTTTTATTTCAATGAGAATATTTCATTTAAAAGTACCCATTTTTCTCCCGGCTTTGCAAACGGTAAAGGCTTCTGAAAATTCCACATTAATTTTTCCCATTCCTGTACTTTTGCATTTGTATTATCTGATTTTTCTTTGGCTTCAAAGCTAAAATGGTCGTTTACTTCCATCACCATAAATAATCGGTTACTGATTCTATAAATTTTCATATCATCAATACCAGCAGAACGAATACTTTCAATTATTTCTGGCCATACTTTTTGATGCCAATCATCATAACCCTTAATTAATTCCGGGTCATCTTGTAAATCTAATGCTAAACAATATCGTTTCAATTTCTGCAATTTTAAATGCTACTTTTTATAGGAACTACTTTATAACCTTTCCATCCAAAATAAAATACGAGACTAAAACATATTAATGGCACTATATAGCCAAGTTGAATATTTCCAGTTATATCACTTATTAAAGCAAGCAATGGTGGAAGTATCGCCCCTCCTACTATAGACATTACTATTAAGCTACTCCCCATTTCCGTATCAGCATCAAGTTCTTTAATACCTAAAGAAAAAATAGTTGGAAACATGATAGACATAAAGAAAGCAATTGCAATTACAATATAAATTGCAGGCATTCCATGAACAAACATCGCTGCGAGTGATAATAGAACATTGATGCCCGCATATAAAGCCAAAAGATTGGCAGGTTTTATAAACTTCATGAAAAAAGTCCCAGCAAATCTACCTATCATAAATGCCATACCGCATCCCATCCCCAAGTAATCTGCTGCTTTAATTTTATCAATACCGGAAGCTTTCATCGCATAAAGAATAAAAAAACTTAGCACACATACTTGAGCTCCTACATAGAAAAATTGTGCAGCAATGGCCCATCTTAAATGTAAATGACGCAAAGTGTGTTTAATACTTTTGCCAGATACAGAGGCATCTTCCTGTTTTATTACAGGCAATTTTATTATGGCGAAAATAATTGCGATCAAAACAATAATAGTACCTAACACAATATAAGGAGTCTTTACTGAGGCAGCTTCTGAAGCAAGTGCTATTTTTCTTGCGGCCTCGCTCATTCCTGCCAACGTTTCATCGCTGCTCCCTTTGGTCAATATCATTCTTGCACCAATAATTGGTGCTAATGTAGCTGCAAGTCCATTAAAAGATTGAGCGAAATTCAATCTTTGCGTAGATGTTGCAGGATCTCCTAATAAAGAAGCATAAGGGTTTGCAGCAGTTTCTAAAATTGTAAGTCCACATGCAATAATAAAAAGCGCTGCTAAAAAAAATAAATATTGTTGAGTGTCTGCTGCAGGAATAAACAAGAATGATCCAAGAGCGAATAACCCAAGACCTGTTATAATACCTGTTTTATATCCGTAGGTTTTCATAATATACCCTGCAGGCAATGCCATAACAAAATAAGCTATGAAAACAGAAGAGTCAATAAGCGAAGATTGCAGCGTTGTTAAACTAAACGACTTCTTTAAATGAGGTATCAGAATCGGATCAAGATTATGAACAAAGCCCCACATAAAAAACAAAGAGGTAATCATTATAAAAGCAAACTGAGTTGAAGCATATTTATTAGGCATAGCAAGAATTAGTTATAGAAGAATCGTGTATTTAATCAGCATTGTAAAGAAATAGAAAATTCCATAAAAGATAGTGAAATATTATAAGCTAGATT
>CAIJZG010000060.1 GCA_903825065.1 uncultured Bacteroidota bacterium | reverse complement strand
CCTAATGGAACACTAAGCCATTTATGTAAGCTTGCGCCATAATAATCGCAATGCAAATCGGATAAATTAAATTGAATATGGGCAAAAGCGTGGGCGCCATCAACCATCACTTCCACACCTTTACTATGTGCCATATCACAGATCTTTTGAACAGGTAAAATTTGCCCAGTAATATTTACCATCTGCGGGATCATTAATAATCTTGTTTTAGGCGTAATGGCATTTGCGTATAACTGAACAATTTCTTCATCGTTTTTCGGATGGTTGGGGATCGATAAAACCTTATTGGTAATACCAAACCTTTTGGCTGATTGCTTAAACATTTCTAACATAGAACCATAGTCTTGTTCAGCCATAATGGCTTCATCACCTGCCTGCCAGGGAAATCCACCTATAATCATATCTAGCGACTCAGTAGTATTCCTAGTTAATACCAACTCGTCATCACTACAGCCCGCAATTTTTGCTAATTTCGACACCATACTTTTTTTATTATCGAATTGCACGGTTCGCATATAATAAGATCCTTGATAGTTTACTTCTCTCACATGTTCTACAAATTTTTCAAGAATGGGTTTGGGTAAAATATTATAATAACCATTTTCCAGATTTATATAATCTGGTTTTAGCTGGTAATGACTTCTGATAGATTCCCAAAAATCTTCATCAATGGATAATTCCGTGGCAGATTTGTTTTCCATAGAATTTAACAAACTATGAAAACTGTCTGTCTTAAATGAAGAGCCTAAGCCAATCATTGCTAAACCTTTTAAAAAACTACGTTTGTCCATTTAATAGTTATTAGCTGTTTAATAATTGATAGAATCAATTTGAATATCGGAAATTTATGACGAATAGGAAACTCTTTCTTTTAAAATAAAAAAGTTAAATATGCAAACATGGATGATTTATGCATTGTTATCTGCATTATTTGCGGCTCTTACAGCCATATTTGGAAAACTCGGTTTGAAATCTATTGATTCTGATCTGGCCACAGCTATTCGAACTTTCTTTGTCTTCCTAATTACTTGGGGATTTGTGTTTTTCAGGTCTAAAGCTGATGGCATATTCCATTTATCCAAACAGAATTGGATAATGCTAATCTTTTCAGCTATTGCCACAGGGTTATCCTGGTTATTTTATTACCGAGCCATGCAATTGGGTAAGGTATCGGAAGTAAATGTGGTAGATAAAACCAGTATTGTGATTACTCTATTATTAGCGTTTATCTTTTTGAAAGAACCTTTAACCCCAAAGATAATTTTAAGTGCAAGCTTGATATTTGCAGGAATGGTCGTAATGGTTTGGAAATAAGTTTAAGTTTGTATGATGCAAGTGTTTCATACAAAAAGCAAAATAATTATTACCTGTCATAAATGGCTGTCATCTGCACTTACAAAAGAAGTGAAGGAATTAGGCTTCGAAATTGATAGAACTTTTCAAACTGGCGTAGAAATTACGGGTAATGTAATTGATTGTATTCAATTGAACCTGCATTTAAGATGTGCTAGTCAGGTGATGTATTCTTTAAAAAGCTTCATTTGCAACGATCCTGACGAGTTATATAATAATTTAGTGACTTTAGAATGGGAAAAATTGATTCAGGCGGATGGATATTTTTCAGTAACCAGTAATGTGTTTCATACTACCATACAAACCAACCTATTTGCCAATCTACGTGTAAAAGATGCTATTGTGGATAGGATGCGTGAGACAACCAATTCAAGACCTAGCTCAGGATCTGAATTAACAGGTGCTGTTGTATATCTTTTCTGGAAACATGAAGAGGCGGAAATATTTTTAGATACCTCTGGAGAAACCTTAGCCAAGCATGGCTATCGAAAATTACCTGGGAAAGCACCTATGTTAGAAGCTCTTGCAGCTGCAACTATCCTTTCTACTAAATGGAATAAAACGTCACCATTTATCAATCCGATGTGTGGTTCTGGAACTTTGGCAATTGAAGCCGCTTTAATTGCCACTAACCGCGTGCCAGGACTATTAAGAACCAATTATGCATTCATGCATATCAAAGGTTACCAACAAGAATATTATTTAGACTATCGTAAAAAACTAGAGGCTCAAATTCATATTCCAGCAGGATTGAAAATTATTGCATCTGATTTAAGTGATAAAGCAATTTCCATCGCCAAAATGAATGCAGCCATAGCAGGAGTGGAGGATTTAATAGATTTTGAAGTATGCGATTTTGCGTCAACTAATATACCCTCTCAGGAAGGTGCTATTATTATGTTTAACCCTGAATATGGCGAAAGATTGGGGGATGAAATTGAATTGAATGCTACATATGCAAGAATTGGCGATTTTCTAAAAAATCAATGTAAAGGATATACTGGTTATGTTTTTACAGGAAATCTAGATTTAGCAAAGAAAATTCGACTTAAGCCTAGCCGAAGAATTGAATTTTATAATGCAACTATTGATTGTCGTTTGTTAGAGTATGAATTGTATAGCGGCACCCGCCGATCTGATAAAATAGAAGTTGATCAATCATAATTGGTCAAGTTTTTATTGATTTTTTCCATCTGTTTGTAAACCAATTATTTAATACAAATTTCATGGGATTTTTTTTGTAATTCGTGAATTATTGTCGTAACTTTTATTTAACAAAATTTTAAGTTATGCATCAATACCACATTGTATCCAGAATCGCCATCTACCTACTTGCGGTGGTGATGATTGTTTTTGGTGTTTTTTATTTCATTAACCCTAGAGATTTGGTTGTGTTTATTCCTTCTTATGTTCCAGGGGGGATCATGATTGCTTATTTTGTTGGCACAGCCTTTATTTTGGTTGGGATTTCTTTTTTAACGAACCAAATGGTGAAGATTTTTGGTTATGCCCTAGCCATATTACTATTTCTTTTTGTGATCTTGATTCACTTGCCAAACTGGTTAAACGCTGGTGATAAAGAAATGAAGATGTTAGCCTTCATTAATCTATTGAAAGACACTGCTATTGCGGCATTTGCCTTACATGTTGCTGCTGGGGCACACCACCAGCATTTGCATTTAGAAGATAGCGATTAGTTTTATTCCAATTAGGGGTGGTTAATTCCCCCCCCTAATTTATTAATACCGAAAGTAAAACTGGTTAGGTAAAATAGTAACCTGAATTGATTTTGCGAAAAGCAATTCACCATCTAATTGAATTGGTAATTCTTTCTCTGCTTCTATTCGAAAGGATTTTCCTTTTCTTTCAATAGTAAACGGAAGACCGGTATGTTTGCCAGATTTAAGAACAGGTAAATATCTAAGTCTTTGAATAACAGAAAGTTCTTTACACATAAACAAATCCAATAATCCATCATTGATTGCTGCATTTGGGGTAATCATAAAACCACCACCAGCTCTAGAAGAGTTATTGATGATGAGGAGAAGGAATTTATCTTCCCATTGTTCATTTTCAAATTTAATATT